>JAENWT010000011.1 GCA_016650125.1 Thermoleophilia bacterium | reverse complement strand
TTGGTACCTCGATGTCGGCTCGTCGCATCCTGGGGCGGGAGTACGTCCCAAGGGTTGGGCTGTTCGCCCATTAAAGCGGCACGCGAGCTGGGTTCAGAACGTCGTGAGACAGTTCGGTCCCTATCTGATGTGGGCGTTGGAGAATTGAGAGGATTTGTCCCTAGTACGAGAGGACCGGGATGAACGTACCTCTGGTGTAGCTGTTGTCCTGCCAAGGGCATCGCAGCTTAGCTACGTACGGAACGGATAACCGCTGAAGGCATCTAAGCGGGAAGCCGTCCTCGAGATGAATTCTCCCATCCCCTAGAGGGAGTAAGACCCCTGGTAGACCACCAGGTTGATAGGCCGGCGGTGGAAGGGTGGCAACACCTGTAGCTGACCGGTACTAATTGGTCGAGGGCTTGACGGATATTTATTTTAGTGGGTCATTGTGCAGTTTTTAAGCTTCATCGGGCGACATATGTCTCGACATATCTCCGGTGGTGCAATAGCGCAGAGGAAACACCTCTTCCCATTCCGAACAGAGAAGTTAAGCTCTGCAGCGCCGATGGTACTTGGGGGGCAACCCCCTGGGAGAGTAGGTCGCCGCCGGTTCTTACTTGAAAAGGCACCCCTCAGAGGGGTGCCTTTTCTCGTTCTGTCGGATACGGGTATCGGTCTCCGCGGGTGGCGGGTGGCGCCCGCTTAAGTAGATTTGGGGTGTGGCCGACACGCTTATAGCTGAAGATGATGCTCAGCTCGGGCTGGGGGTCATCGCTTCGCTCGCCGACGGGATTGGTCCTCGGCCTCCTTGTTCGGCGGAAGAAGAGACGGCTGCTGGGCTGATTGCTGCTGAGCTCGAGGGACTTGGGTTGTCTCCTCACATTGAGGAGTTTGCTTCAGCCCGAAGCTTTGGTCCTTCTTATCTGGCCCTTTTCGGCTTGGCGCTGTCTGCCGGCCTTGTTGAGCGACGCTCTCGGATTCTCGGTGGCTTACTCGGCGGCTCTGCTGCTGCTCTGGGGTTCCTGGAATCCCGTTTTGCCCGGAATCCCTTGGATCTCCTTCGAACTGGCGCCAGCCGCATTGTGTGGGCCTCTATCGAGCCTTCTGGCGAGGCTGAACGGACCGTGTGCCTCGTCTCCCATATGGATTCTTCCCGGTCAGGTCTGATGTTTCACCCCAAGGTGACTCCTCACCTTGGAAATGCCGTCGCAGCCGTCAGCCTTGCCGTCTTTGTTCAGGCTTTAGCCCCTTTGCTTCGTCACGTTCCGCTGGGGTGGATACTCATCGCGAAATCACGGGTCCTTGTCGCGCTCGGTGCCGGGTTGGTTCTCGAACGTGAGATCCGTGGTCTAGATGTTCCGGGCGCCAACGACAATGCTTCCGGCGTGGGGGCCTGTCTTTGTCTGGCCTCTCACTTTGCCGGCAAGCCGCTTGAGAGAACTCGGCTGGTGATCCTGGTCACCGGGAGCGAAGAGTCCGGGGTGTTCGGCATGCGTGCGTTCCTTGAGGAGCACGACACCGAGGGCTGGGACTTCGTCAACTTCGACGGAGTCGGCGCCGACGCGCCCCTTCGGGTGCTCTCCAAGGAGGGAGGACCGCTCTCGACGCTCAAAGCCGACCCGGTGCTGATGGAAGCCGCCGCGGCGGTAGGAGCGGAGTTCCCCGAGTTGGAGGCCAAGCCATTAGCAAACGGATCAGGCCTGCCGTACGACGCAACGCCAGTAACAGCGGGCGGGGGAAAGGCAATCACGATCGTCAATCAGGACGGCCCAATCCCCAACTACCACTGGCCAACAGACACAACGGAGAACATCTCGGCTTCAGCCTTTGGGCGGGCCGTTGAATTCGCAGCGAAGCTCGTCAGGAGACTGGACGGTTCCCACACCGAATAGGGCGATCGGTGAAGGTTGTCGGGGAACTCCCGGCGGAGCCGGCCCCGACAACCTTCACCGAGCGCCCCCAACGCTTCAGGTCCACCCAGTCAGCACTGGCCGGCGGCGCGAAGCTGTTTGCGGTACTTCTGCATCGACTTGTGTTTGAAATCGCCGTGGGTCTGGCGACGGAGGCGCTTCACCTTTTCGTGGTGGAAGGGCGATGAAAGACTTTCGTTGTGGCCGATCACGTTCTTGATCGAGATGTCGTACTTGCACCGAAGCCACTTGGTCAGCTTGATTGAGGAATGCATCTGGTCCTTGTCTGAAAGGACCTGGTGGTCGCTGAAGCCGGTGTGCTCGATGCCGATCGAGCGGTCGTTCAGTCCGACGGTGTGGCGGCAGCGGATGCTGAGGGGGACGAACTGCTGGATCCTGCCCTTGCCGTCGACCGCGAAGTGGGAGCAGACGTTCGGCAGCTCGCCGAGCTCGGCGTCGGGCTGGTCGGTCCTGAAGGTGTTGAAGATGCCGCTGAGTGTTGCGACCACCGCGTAGTGGATGACGATCACCTTGGGATTGGTCAGGCGCCATTCGCTCTTGCCGTAGTGGCGCTTCGAGTAAGCGGCCATCTCGTGCTTGCGTTTCTTGCCAAAGGGGATGTGGTGTTGCTTGATCGCCGGCCTGGGGATGTTTGCCCTCACGCTGACCGGTTGGACGGAAGGCCAGGCGTCGGCTTGCGACGGGTTCAGATCCGACAGCATCACCACGAGGGCGATCAGAGCCGCAGCGGCCAGGGCGAGGCGGGCCGGTTTGATGTGCCGGTCACTCAATCGAGTCACCGGACCAGCTTACTGAGGGGATCAGTACGAGAGGTCGAGCTTGATGCGCGGCGGCATCAGGGCTTCCGGGAGGCGGGTGGCCTGCGTGGTGGGGCATGTCGTCGGGCGCTTGTGGCTCGACCGACCCTTTGCGGGCCTGACCCGCGGCGGCGGGGTCTGTTTCGTCACCGGCTTCGTCCGGGGACGTCCCGGGCGGCAGGGTGCGGTACCGCCCGCGTCGGGGTATTCGAGCCCGTATTCACCAAGGGTCGAGAACTCGATCATCAGGTCCAGGGCGTCGGCCGCTTTGGCCGTTATCGTTTTCATCTGCACGAACATATGTTTGTAATGTACGGGTCTGCTCGGACACGAACGTGTGTTTGCAAGTTCCCGTGCATGATGTCCTCAAAGCCTAGTCCCAGAGCCAAGTGCAAACCGGTGTTGATTGACCCGACTCCGCAATTTGCGGTGTTTGCTCATCGCCCGCGCCGTCCGAATGACTGTCCCATCGGGGCGACGGCCTTGATCGCCGGATCGGGTGGTTCGATCTCGGCCAGGGCGTTCACGATCAGGTTCACTACTCCCTGGTTTGTCTCGATCCGACCCCGGGCCCGGAGCAGGGTTGCCGTGCGGATGACCAGCCGGTACTTGGTGGCCACCGGCGGTGGGGTGATCAGGTTGAGCGTTCCGACTTCGTCTTCGATCAGCAGGAAGATCGTTCCGAAGGCGGTTTCCGGGCGCTGCTTGGCGACCAGGAGTCCGGCGACTTCGGCCTGTGAGCGGTCCGGCATGTTCGCCGCCTCGACCGTGTTCCTGACGTGGTCGTGCAGGGTCGGGCGGATCAGTGCCATTGGATGGCCTTCGAGGGTCATACCGATCGTCCCGTACTCGGCTCGCACCCGGCTCCAGTTCTTCGGCTCGTCCAGCTCGGGGGTGTCACCGGGGCCGAAGGGCAGCGAGAGCTGGCGGCCGCTGGAGTTGCTGAGTCCGTTCGGGCTCAGCCCGACGTTCCAGATCCCGGACACCCGCTCACCGCGCGGCAGGGAACGCAGCGCCCCGGACCAGGCGAGTTGTTCGAGCTCCTGGCGCTTCAGGGGCATCCTCGAGGAGAGCTCGCCGAGATCGGTGTACGGGCCACCGCGGTCACGCTCCTTGACCAGTTCCTCCATCTCCTTTTCTTTGGCCCCCTTGATGTAGGCCAGCCCGATGCGAACGGCCGGCCCGGGGTCGGGGTTGCCGGGATTGTGGATGCCGTCGGCCGGCCCGGTGGCCACTTTCCCGTCCGGCCATTCGGTGCTGCATTCGACCCGGCTGGAATTGATGTCGGGCGGCAGGATCCCGACTCCGGAGCGCCGGCCCTCCTGGACCAGCGAGTCCGGCGGGTAGAAGCCCATCGGCTGCTCGTTCAGGAGCGAAGCCAGGAACTCCGGCCCGTAGTGGACCTTGAGCCAGGCCGACTGGTAGGCGAGCAGCCCGAAGGCGACGGAATGCGCTTTGGGGAAGCCGAAGCCGGAGAAGCCGATGATCTGGCTGAAGATGCTGTCGGCGATCTTCGACTCGACGCCGTTGGCGCCGGCGCCTTCGAGGAAGCGTTTGTGGTGATCCTCGAGCGCCTGCCGTGACCGTTTGCGGCTCATCGCCCGGCGGAGTGTCTCGGCTTCGGACGAACTGAAGCCGGCGACGTCGATCGCGACCTCGAGCACCTGCTCCTGGAAGATGATCACGCCGAGCGTCTCGGCCAGGGCGGGCTTGAGCAGTTCGTGCTGGAACGGGACTTCGTAGTCGGGGTTCTCGCGCAGCAGCCGGCGGCGTTCGATGTAGGGGTGGACCGCGCCGCCCTGGATCGGCCCCGGACGGACCAGGGCCACCTGAACGGTCAGGTCTTCGATGTTCATCGGCTTCAGCCGCGGCAGCATCTGCATCTGGGCCCGGCTCTCGATCTGGAATACGCCGGTCGTATCGGCCCGGCGGATTGCCTTGAAGGTCGTTTCGTCGGCCAGGTCGATCCGGCTGAGGTCCACCGTCTCCCCGCGGATCCGGTGGATCTCGTCGACCGTACGCTCGACCGCGGAGAGCATGCCGAGTCCGAGCAGGTCGATCTTCAGGAATCCGGCGTCCTGGCAGGAGTCCTTGTCCCACATGACGATCTGGCGCTCCTCCATCGCGGCCGGCACCACCGGGCAGATCTCGACCAGGGGTTTGGTCGAGATCACCATGCCGCCGGAATGCTGGGAGGCGTGCCGCGGCAGTCCGCGCGCCTCTCGGGTGAGCCAGACCAGGTTCTTCCAGCCGATCGAAGCGGCGCGCTGCTCACCGACCGCACTCGCCAGGTCTCGCTCGAGGTCGTCCGAGCCGCTGTGGAAGTCGACCGACCGCGCCGCCCGCTCGATCTCCGCGGCCGGGATGCCCAGGGCCTTGCCGAATTCCCGGATAGCCCCGCGCGAGCGGTAGGTCGGGAAGGCGGCGACCAGGGCCGAGCGGTCGGCACCGTAGCGCTTGTGGATCCGGGGGATGAGCTTTGCCCGGATGTCCCGGGGGAAGTCGAGGTCGATGTCGGGCGCCGCGGTCACCTCTTCGTTGAGGAAGCGGCCGGGGAAGAGGTCGGCCTTGACCGGATCGACGTGGGAGAGGCCGGTGAGGTAACAGACGATCGAGCTGACGCTGGACCCGCGCCCGCGGCCCGGTGGCAGCACCGAGCGGGCGGAGCTGGGACCACGCACCTCGATCGCGACCTCACGCGCCAGCTCGAGCAGGTCGTGGTGCAGCAGGAAGAAACCGGAGAGGCCGAGCCCGCGGATGATCTTCAGCTCGTTTTCCAGCCGCCGGCCGGCCTCGGGTGCTTCGGGGGTGCCTTTGTAGCGCGACCCGATCCGGGTGTTGCAGAGTTCGGCCAGGGCGGTGTCGGCAGTCGGGTCGTCGGCCTGCGGATAGCGGTAGCCCAGCTCCTTCTCGAGGTCGAAGTCGAGCCTTTCCGCGATCGCCGCGCTCTCGGCCACCGCATCGGGGTACTGGTCGAACCGCGACGCCATCTGTTCCGGTGAAGCGAGCGAGGAACTCGAGTTGCCGCGCCGCCGGGGCTCGGAACCCTCCATGCTGGCGCCGAGCCGCACCGCGACCAGCACGTCCTGGAGGCGTGCCCGATGGGAGGTGTGGCTGTGCACGTTGCCGGTCGCCACCGCCGGCAGGCCGAGGCCGCGCGCGAGGCTGTCGAGCCAGCGGTTGCGGGCCCGGTCGTGGCGCCAGTAGGGGCGCTGGAGCTCGATCCGGAAGTTCTCCGGCCCGAACCACTCCCGGAGCCGCCGGGCCAGGGTCTCAGCACGGGCGAGGTCACCCTCGGCCCAGGCGGAAGCGACCAGTCCCTGGCCGGCGCAGCCGCTCAGGCAAATCAGCCCTTCGGCCCGGCCGGCCAGCGATTCCAGCGGCACCGAGGGCTGGCTCACCCGCCGGGTGGGGTCATCCCGGGTGTGGCTGTGGGCTTCGGTCAGCAGGCGGCAGAGGTTCCGGTAGCCGGCCGGATTCTTCACCAGCAGGGTGAGGTGGAAGAGCCGGCCCGCGTAGGAGACGGTCAGTTCGGTTCCGGTGATCGCCTTGATCCCGGCCCCCTTGCAGGCGACCGCGAACTCCATCGAGCCCCAGATGCCGTCGTGGTCGACCAGACCCAGCGCCGGATAGCCCAGCTCCGCCGCGCGGCTGGCCAGCTCGAGCGGAGAGGAGGCCCCGTCGAGGAACGAGAACGACGAATGGCAGTGGAGTTCGACGTAACCGGAGGCCACGGTCCATCACGCGCGCTGGGCGAACCACTGCCCGGAAGGAAATGCCTGAAACACCGTGAGGTCGCGCCCGTCGATCAGGACCAGTTCGAAATACCAGCGCTTGACCGGGGCGGCGGTCCACCAGCCGTCTTCGACGATCCATTCCTCCCGGACCGCGACCACGTCGACGTCGTTGACCTGGATCGGGGTGCGCCGGGAGTCGCTGGCCACTTCGATCGGCCGCGGCTCGTACAGACGGGAGGCCTTAACCACGACAAAAATCCTCTTTGGCAACGATTTCACGTACATGACACGGGAAATCGTTGCCAGAGCTGTGGGGCGTGGTCTTTTGAGGGGACTTCCGGACCACTTCGTTCACTCCGAGAGGTAGGGCGTGAGGAGCATGCGCCGCTCGGGCAGGTGGGATTCGAGCTCGGCGTCGAGGACCCGCATCAGCCCGCTCTCACCGACCGCGGTCCGGACCTGGTGCGCGGCTTCGTCGAGGCGTTTGGCCCGGGTCTTCTCCGGCTCGTGGGTGATCTCGATCTGTTCCGGCGGGCCGGGTGCGAGCTCGGTCACCCGCAGCTTCAGCTTCTCGGCCGGGCGCGGCAGGTACTCGAGGCCGGGCAGCAGGATCAGCCGAAGCATCTCGGCCCGGTTGGTCGGCTCGCGCGGGGTCGCGTCCCGGGTCCAGCTGCCGCCGCCGGCCAGGCTCGCTTCCATCGTCACCCGGCGGGCGCTCAGCCCGAGATCGGTGATCCGGCTGGCCAGGCGGTCGCAGAGGATCGTCACGGCGCCGTGCAGGTGGCTGCCGGAAGAAACCTCGGGCAGGTCGAGCGACTCACAGATCTCTTCTACGGGGCGGCGCGGCCGCAGATCGGACTCGGCGCCGAGCGCGGTGTTGCGGGCTTCGATGCCGAGGTGCCCGAAACGGTCGGCGACGGCGTCACCGGAGAGTTCGGTCAGCCCGCGCAGATGGTCGATGCCGAGCTTGAGCAGCGAGGCGACCATCTGCCGGGTCTTTGTCTCCGGTCCGCTGAGGCGGCCGATCAGGATCGTGGTCGGCAGGGAGGCGAGGTACTCGACGAGTTGCCGGGGTTCGACGACCCCGGGACGGTCTTCGCTCTGGCCGGCGACGGCGAAGGCGGCGAGACGGGTGGGGGCGGCCCCGATGCGCACGCTGCGGCCGAGCCGGTCCGCGGTCACCGCGAGCACGCCATCGAGGCCACCGTAGAGCCGCTCGATCTCGTCGGCCCGGAAGAAGGCCTCGCCGTTCTTCGCTGATTCGACCTCGGCTCCGATCGCTTCGAGCCGGGCGAGGAAAGCCTGCCAGAGGCTCCCGGTCCGGCTCGGATCGGGGGAGACGAGGCTCAGCGTGGGGCAGATGTCGATCGCTTCCCCGAGTCCCATGCCCGCCCGGACGCCGAGTCCGTGCGCGACCTCCGAGACCTCACCGACCACCTGAACGGCATCGTGCTGAGGAGCGAGCGCAATCGGCTCCAGAAGCCGGTTCTGAGCCTTTCCGAGCGCGGCTCGAAGGGCGAGAAGGGGCAGAATTACCGAAATGACCATGTACGAACGTATGTTCGCATATAAGGGTGACGGAAGCAACACCTCCGACCATTCTGGAAAGCATTACCTGCAAATGGAGCGTTAAATGCTTTCCAGAACGTGTCGGGCCTTGCTGGTGACACAATGGCTTATGGCGAAAAAAGGTAGATGCGACTGGTGTGGCACTGAAGTTCTAGAAGGAGACGGGTACCGGCTGATCCAGCCGAAGCGCAATCTGGGGGCCACCTTCGACCGGCTCGAGCACGTCGTGCCCTGGCTGATGAAGAAGAACGACTGGCACATCTGGAATGACGTCGAGGTGCCGGAAGGTGTTTCGCCGGTCAGTGCCCAGACCGGGGCCGAGCTCAACGAGAACGCGTATTACCTGGTCCACCACCGCGACGGGGTCGAGATCCCGGACGGTTTCGATTCAACCGACGAAGTCCTGGAGTGGGCCAAGGCCGGCGGTCGCTGGGCCAAGGAGTAGCTATCGGCGAAATACTCCACACAATTGGGGAAGGGCTGAAGCAATCGGGACTCATGGCTTATGAAGTCTGGTGGGCGCTTGTTCTCGGATTTGCCATCTCGGCCATCGTCCAGGCTTGGGTTCCCCGGGCTCGCGTCGAAAATGCGCTCGCGGGTAGTGGGTTCAGACCACTCGCCAAGGCAACGGGCCTTGGGGCTGCTTCTTCATCCTGCTCCTATGCGGCGATCGCGATTGCCAAGTCGCTCTTCCAAAAGGGTGCTTCCGCGGCCACAATTCTCGCCTTCCAGTTCGCTTCAACCAACCTTGTCTGGGAGCTCGGACTCGTTCTATGGGTCCTGATCGGTTGGCAATTCACGCTCGCAGAATTTGTTGGTGGCATCATCCTCATCATCTTGATGTCGGTGCTCTTGCGACTGTTCGTGTCGCCGGCCCTTGAGGAAAGGGCGCGTGAACATGCCCGGCAGGCACAGTCGGAACACCAGCACAGTTCCCCCGAGTCGGAGATGCCGGTCCGTCAACGGATCCGCTCGGCTGAAGCCTGGTCCGACGTCGCCCTCAACTTCCGATCCGACTGGAGGATGCTCTGGAAGGAGATCACCGCGGGCTTTCTGCTTGCGGGGTTCATCGGGTTGCTGGGGGACGATTTCTTCAACTTCCTGTTTCTTGAGAACGCGCCTCCAATCCTCCGCACACTTGAGAATGTGATCGTGGGTCCGCTGATCGCCGTTTTAAGTTTTGTATGTTCGGTCGGGAACGTGCCCCTCGCCGCGGTACTGTGGTCCGGTGGTATCTCCTTCGGCGGGGTGATCGCTTTCATCTTTGCCGACCTGATCGTGGTCCCGATCGTCCTGGCTTACCGCAAGTACTACGGCACGAGCTTCGCACTGCGGATAACGGCATTGATGTTCGTGACGATGGTGCTTGCGGCGCTCGCCGTGGATGGCCTATTTTCTTTCGTTGGCCTGGTGCCTGAGAGCCGACCATCCAGGGCGGACATCTTCGGTTCCATCCAGCTTGACTACAAGCTCGCTCTGAATCTCCTCGGATTGGCGATCTTCGCGGGTCTCATGTACTTGGCACGACGCCGTGGCCCGATGGACATGTCGGACATGAAATAAGGCGACTTCTCAATCTCGTTGCTGCCGTTTCAGCGGTCAGTTGGCCTTGGCCGGCTGCTTCTGGTCCTGCTTTGAGTCCTGGTTCTTCGACTGGTCCTGCTGCTGCTTCTTCTTCTTGTTCTGGCCCTGTTGCTGGTTCTTGTTCTGGCCTGAATCCTGGTTCTTCTGCTGCTTCTTTTTCTTCTTCTCGGGCTTCGGCTTCGGGGCCGGCTCAGGCTTGGGCAGCAGGGACTCGGCGAAGGCCGAGATCTCGGTGGCGGTCTCTTCCGGGGCCTCGATCTGCGGTGAATGTCCCGATCCTTCGATCAGTTTCGTTGTAACCCCGGGGATCGCCGCGTAGGCACTGAGTGCCTCGCGGGCCGAAAAGATCTGGTCCTCAGCCCCGAAGATGATGAGCAGTGGCTTGCCGGTCTTCTCCAGGCGCTGATTGAGCGGGACCTCGTCGGAGTAGTCGTCCTGTTCCTCGAAAGACTGGTGGTAGGCCGGATAGGTCATGTCGCGGATGTCTTCGACGTACTTGTCGGGAACGTCATAACCCGGCGCGAACCCCTGGGAGACGTTCTTCCTGATCATGAAGTCCGGTGCGATCCGCCACGTCGCCGGGCCGATCAACGGCATCTGTGCCAGCTTGGCGCCTCCGGTGAGAGTGCCGAAGCTCGAATCGGGGCCGGTGTCGATGATCGTGATCCCCGCGACCAGATCGGGCGACTTCTCGGCCAGGGCGGTGACGACCTTGCCGCCCAGCGAATGGCCGACGGCGACCGCACTCTTGACGTCGAGGCTCGCCAGGGCCTGCGAGATCAGACCGGCCTGAGAGTCGATCGAATAGCCGGAATCGGGCTTGGCCGATCCGCCGTATCCGAGCATGTCGATCGCGATCACCCGGTTGGTCGGGTTGAGCAGGGGGATCAGGTCGTCCCACCAGTTGATCGCACCGCCGGAGCCGTGGATCAGCACGATCGGCAGGGGTTCGGCGGCCGAAGTACCCGCGTCGTTCACCGGCGCGTAGTCGTTCAGCTGGGGGGTGCCGGTGTCGAGCACCTGAAGTGAACCCGAGGTCGTCTGGACCAGGGTCGCGCCTTCCACGGTCAGCTCGGCCGTTTCGGTCTCGTTGTTCAGGGCGAAGGCGTTCAGTACGATCAGTAGCAGCAGCACCAGCAGAATGCCGATCGTGATCTTGAGGCCGCGGCCTTTTCGGGAGCTTTTGCCCCGTCGTGAGTGTGTTGAAGTCTGTGCCATCTGCGGTGTTACCCTAGTCCGACTTTCGGTCGGGTCGTTCCGGTCCCGGATCCGGTCAAAAGAAAACCGTCTACTTGCGGGGATAAACGTTATGGAAAAGTTCGTCATACAGGGCGGTGTCCCGCTCTCAGGAGAGATCACTGCCGCCGGCAACAAGAATGCGGCTCTGCCGATTCTCGCAGCCTGCCTCCTGACCGAGGAGGAAGTCGTGATCGCCAACGTGCCCCGGATCCGCGACACCGAGGCTCAGATCGAGCTTCTGGCGAACCTCGGGGTCGAAGCCGATTGGGTTAAAGACAACACGGTCCGCCTCTGTGCGAAGAACGTGACGGACACGACTCTCGACGAGGATCTCTCCGCGGCGATCCGCGCTTCGTTCCTTCTTGCCGGCCCGCTGCTGGCCCGCTTCGGCGAGGTCCACATGCCGCCGCCCGGCGGCGACTTCATCGGCCGCCGGCGCCTCGACGCACACCTCGACGCCTTCCGCGAGCTCGGCGCCCGGGTCGGCGGGCAGCGCTGGATCGAGCTGAACGCTCCTCCCGGCGGACTGCGCGCGACCGAGATCTTCATGGACGAGCCTTCGGTCATGGGCACCGAGAACGCCCTGATGACCGCTGCCCTGATCCCCGGTGATACGACCATCCTCAACGCCGCTTCCGAGCCGCACGTCCAGGACCTGGCGCGACTGCTGGTCAAGATGGGCGCCCCGATCTCCGGAATCGGCTCGAACGTCATGACCGTCTCCGGCCAGGACAAGCTGGGCGGGGCCGAGCACACCGTCACCCCGGACCACATCGAAATCGCCAGCTTCATGGCGCTCGCCGCCGCGACCGGTGGAGAGCTTCGAATTCGTGAGATCGAACCGGCCGACCTGATCATGATCCGCCGCCAGTTCCGCCGCCTCGGCTTCCAGTCGGTGGTTGAAGGGCGCGACGTGATCGTGCCGCCCTCGCAGAACCTGCGGGTCCAGGCCGACGTCGGCGGAGCGATCCCGAAGATCGAGGACGGCCCTTGGCCCGCCTTCCCGGCCGACCTGACTTCGATCGCCCTCGCCCTGGCCACTCAGGCCGAAGGCGAGATCCTGATCTTCGAGAAGATGTTCGAGAACCGGCTCTTCTTCGTCGACAAGCTGGTCGCCATGGGCGCTCGGATCACCCTCTGCGATCCGCACCGCGCGATCGTCAGTGGTCCGAGCCGTCTTCACGGCGAGAGGGTCGACAGTCCGGACATCCGGGCCGGCATGGCGATGCTCATCGCGGCGCTCGCCGCCGAAGGCACCTCGGAGATCGGCAACATCCGCCAGATCGATCGCGGCTACGAGAACATCGAAGCCCGCCTTCAGTCTCTCGGTGCCCACATCGAGCGCGTCGGGGACTAAGGGCCAGGCATGATCCACCCGATCCCCCCAGGCACCCGGGACGTGCTTCCCGACGAGATGCGCGAACTGCGCCGGCTGCACACGGCGCTGCTCGACGTCTTCGAGAGCTTCGAATACAGCGAGGTCCGTACCCCGACCATCGAGTACGCCGACGTGGTCGAACGCGGTGACGACGTCGCGCCGGCCTACCGCTTCCTCGACGATCGAGGTGAGCTGCTGGCACTGCGCACCGACATGACGATCCCGATCGCAAGGCTGGTCGCGACCCGCTTCGGCGAAGTCGAGCCCCCTTATCGCCTGAGTTACATCGCCAACGCATACAAGGCGATCACTCCGCAACGTGCCCAGTTGCGTGAGTTCGGTCAGGCCGGCATCGAGCTGATCGGCGTGAACGGTGCCGAAGGGGTGGCCGAGGTAGTCGAGGTGCTGACCAAGTCGCTGGACGCGGTCGGCTTAGAAAGCGCGGTGATCGGGCTCGGCGAGGCTGATCTCTGGCGTTGCCTGCTTTCCGACTTCTCGGCCGACCCGGAGCTGGTGGCGAGCACCTCCGCCCGGCTGGCCTCGCACGACATCGTCGGTCTCGAGCTCGAGCTCGAAGCGGCCAATGAATTGAGCGCCGACCAGACCGCCTGCCTGATGAAGCTGATCCAGCTGCGTGGCGGCCCGGAAGTGATCGGCCGGGCCCGGGGCATGGGTGGCCCGGCCTTCGAAGCCAGCCTCGACAGCCTTCAGGGGACCTGCGACGCGATCACCGGGCGCGGTGGAGCCGACCGGGTACAGGTCGACCTGGGTCTGCTGCGCGACCTCGGCTATTACAGCGGCTCGATCCTCGAGGTCTACGACCCTTCGGTCGGCGAGGTGATCGGCGGTGGCGGCCGTTACGACGGCCTGATGAACAAGTTCGGGGTCGATCTGCCGGCGGCCGGGTTCACGCTTTACCTCGAGCTGATCCACAAGGCGCAGCTGGAACAGGACCGCGCCGATGCTTGACTCCTTGAAAACTCCGGGTGGACCGCTGAAGATGGCCGTGCCCCGCGGCGCGCTGCTCGACGAGATCCTCGACCTGCTCGACGCGATCGGGGTCGAGACGGACGAGGTTCGCGGCGATTCACGCTCGCTGGTTTTCGACGGCGGCGAGCTGATCCTGGTCACCATGCGCCCTTACGACGTGCCGACCTACGTCGAAGCAGGCGCCGCCGACGTCGGCATCACCGGCAAGGACGTTCTGCTCGAACAGGCCGACCGCAAGATCTACGAGCTGCTCGACCTCAAGGCCGGCTTCTGCCGCATGGTGCTGGCGGCACAGAAGGGCGATGAGGGCCCGGCTGAGCACCAGCGTCGCCTCGGCATGATGAGGATCGCCACCAAATATCCGCGCATCGCAGAGCAGTACTTCGAAGAGAACGGCCAGCAGGTCGAAGTGGTGGAGGTCAAGGGCTCGATCGAGCTGGCGCCGTTGGTCGGTCTGGCCGACGGCATCGTCGATCTCGTGGCAACCGGCCGGACGCTCGAAGAGAACGACCTCGAAGTCCGTGAAGAGATTGTCGAATGCACCGCCCGTCTGGTCGCAAACCAGGTCTCCTGGAAGCTGCGCGCCGATGAGATCGACTCCCTGACCCATCGTCTGCGGGAGGCGGCCGGGTGAGAATCCGCCGTCTTCAGTGGGCGGCGCCGGAAGATCTCTCTGCCGGAATCCGCGAATGGTTCGGCATTGGTCTTGACTCTGTCGACGTCTCGGCGATCGCAAAAGCGGTGGCCGACGAGGGCGACGCCGCGCTGGTCAGGCTGACCAACGAATTTGACGCGACCGCGCAGCCGCTGGAAACGGTGGCCGTGTCGCTCGACGAAGCCGACGTCGCGCTCGACGCGCTCGACGAAGAAGTCGAAGCGGCACTGACGCTGGCATTCGAGAACGTGTCCGCCGTCGCTTCGGCCCAGCTCGATGAGGGCGAAAGGACGGTCGAGCTGCCCCAGGGCCAGACCGTGACCGTGGGCGAGGTGCCGGTAGCCGCGGCCGGCATCTACGCGCCGGGCGGCCGCGCTTCCTATCCCTCGACCGTTGTCATGGGCTGTGCCACCGCGCGGGTGGCCGGGGTCAAGCGGCTGGTGCTGGTCGCACCGCCGGGTCCCGACGGGAAGATCAACGGAGCCACTCTCGCCGCGGCTTCGATCTGCGGGGTCGACGAGATCTACGCGGTCGGCGGAGCGCAGGCGATCTTCGCTCTGGCCCGCGGAACCGAATCGATCCAGCCGGTCGACGTGATCGCCGGCCCCGGCAACGACTGGGTCCAGGCGGCGAAGAAAGCCGTGTTCGGCGAGGTTGCGATCGACTCCCTGGCCGGTCCTTCCGACTTGATGGTCGTGCTCGACGAAACCGTCGATCCCGAGCTGGCCGCACTCGACCTCTGCGCGCAGGCCGAGCACGGCGAAGAGAGCCTGCTGGTGGCTATCGGGACGAGTGAGGATGTGCTGGACCGTCTTGAAGCCGAAGTCAACCGCGTCTCCGCCGAAGAGCCCAGCGTCTTCGACTGCCGCCTGGCCACCGTGGTCGCGCCGAACTCCGGGGTCGCCATCGATCTGGTCAATCAGTTCGCGCCGGAGCACCTCCAGCTGATGGATGACGGATCGGCTGCCCTCGCCGGACGGGTCCGCACTGCCGGCTGCGTTTTCCTCGGACCCGCCTCAGCGACCGCATTCGGTGACTACGTCGCCGGTTCGAACCACATCCTGCCGACGGATGGCACCGGTAGAAGTTTCGGCCCACTTTCTCCAGCCACCTTCCGGCGCCGGACGGCGCAAGTAAGCTTGGACGCCGAAGCAGCCCGAAAACTGGCCGGCCCGCTCGACGCGCTGGCCAGGGCAGAGGGCCTGCCGGTACACGGTAAATCAGCCAAGCGAAGAGCAGAAGATGAGTAGACAGGCGAGCATCACCAGGAAGACGAAAGAGACCGAGATCGAGCTCAGCCTCGACCTCGAAGGCACGGATTCATCGGCCGAGACCGGGGTTGGATTCTTCGACCACATGCTGGACCTGCTCGCCCGTCACGCCAACGTCGGCCTGAAAGTGAAGGCCACGGGCGACCTCGAGACCGGCTCGCACCACACGGTGGAGGACGTCGGCATCGTGCTCGGCCAGGCGATCGACGAGGCCCTGGGTGACCGTTACGGAATCCGGCGCTACGGCTCGGCTGTCGTGCCGATGGACGAAGCCGCTGCCGCCTGTGCGCTCGACATCTCCGGCCGCCCGCTTTCAGTCTTCCGCGGTGAGATCCCGGTCACTTCGATCTCCAACTTCGAGACCGAGCTCACCGAGGAATTCTTCCGTGCGGTCGCCAACGGTTCGAAGATGACCCTCCACATGGAGATTCTCTACGGATCGAACGTCCACCACATGATCGAAGCTTCATTCAAGGCCTTTGCCCGGGCGCTCAGGGTCGCGGTCTCGATCGACCCAGACGAGAAGGGCGTGCCCAGCACCAAGGGCACGCTGAATACTTGACCGCGCCGGTCCTCGCCATCCTGAACTACGGGATGGGCAACCTTCGCTCGGTCGAGAAGGCCGCGGAGCGGGTCGGTGCGATCGCTGTAACGACCGCTGATTCGGCGGAGATCAGATCCGCCGACGGAATCATCCTGCCCGGAGTCGGAGCCTTCCCGAGGGCGATGGCCCGCATCCGGGAGACCGGGATGGACGAGCTCCTGCGCGAGGCCGCCCGTGTGAACACTCCGATTCTCGGAATCTGCCTCGGCTATCAGCTGCTCTTCGAGTCTTCGGTAGAGCTCGGTGGCGCTGAAGGCCTCGGACTGCTCGTCGGCGACGTGAACGAGGTTCCGGCAGGCGGTCGCAAGGTGCCGCACATCGGCTGGGCCGCCGTGACCTGGGAAAAGCCTTCGCCACTCACCGATGGGATGAGACCGGGGGAACCCTTCTACTTCGTCCACTCCTTCGTTCCGGAGCCGGAGCCCGACGAGGTGCTCGGTACGGCCGAATACGGCGGCACTTTCGCCTGCGTCGCCTCGCGCGGCAACACCTTCGGTGTCCAGTTCCACCCGGAGAAGTCGAGTACGGCCGGCTTGCGGTTGCTGGAGAACTTCTCGGGAATCTGTACCCGCTTGCGAGACGGGGACTCATGATTCTCTATCCCGCGATCGACATCCTCGGTGGCAAGGCGGTGCGCCTGCTCCAGGGCGAGTACGACCAGGAAACGGCTTACGACGACGATCCGGTCGACGCGGCGAAGCGCTGGGCGGATGGCGGAGGCGAATACCTCCACGTGGTCGACCTCGACGGCGCCAAGGCCGGCGAGCCGCGGAACCTGGGGACGATCAGGCGCATCGCCGAGGCGATCGACGTGCCGATCGAAGTCGGTGGCGGCCTGCGGGACCTGGCGGCGGTCACCGCAGTGCTGGAAGCGGGGGCGCAGCGGGTGGTGATCGGCACCGCCGCGATCCGCGATCCGGAATTCCTCGACGCCGTGATCGAAGCACACGGCCCGGCGAAGGTCGTGGTCTCGGTCGACGCCCGCGGCGGGCAGGTCTCGCTGGCCGGCTGGACCGAGTCGAGCGGCGTCGATGTCGCCGACGCGGTCGCCGATTTGACCCGGCGCGGTGCCGAGCGGTTCCTCTTCACCCCGATCGAAGTTGACGGAATGATGACCGGCCCGGACCTGTCCGAACTCGTGCGTGTCGCCGCCGCTACCGACGCCGCGGTGATCGCCTCCGGTGGGGTCGGAGAACTCGATCACCTGCGGATGCTGGCGGCCGAGGCGCCGGCCAACGTCGAAGGCGTGATCGTCGGCAAGGCCCTCTATGAAGGCCGCTTCACTCTTCCCGAGGCACTGGAAGCGCTGGCCACTGATGAGTGACCTGAAACGTGTCATTCCCTGCCTTGACGTCGACAACGGCCGGGTGGTCAAGGGCACGAACTTCGTCGACATCCGCGATGCCGGTGATCCGGTCGAGCTGGCCGAGCGCTACGACGCGGGTGGCGCCGACGAGCTGGTCTTCCTGGATATCACCGCATCTCACGAGGCGCGTGGGACGATCGTCGACCTGGCCCGGCGCACCGCCGACAACGTCTTCATCCCGTTCACGATCGGTGGCGGCATCCGATCGGTCGAGGACGCACAAGCAGTGCTCGACGCGGGGGCTGACAAGGTCGCCGTCAACTCGGCGGCCCTGAACCGACCGGAGCTGCTGACCGAGATGGCCGAGAACTTCGGCTCGCAGTGCGTCGTGATCGCGATCGACGCCAAGAAGGTCGGGGACCGGTACGAGGTGTTCCTGAACGGCGGCCGCAAGCCGACCGGCCGTGACGCGATCGAATGGGCGGTCGAGGCCACCCGCCTCGGCGCCGGAGAGGTGCTCCTGACCAGCATGGACAGGGACGGCACCAACATCGGTTACGAGCTCGAACTGACCGCGGCGGTCGCCGACGCGACAGCGGTGCCGGTCATCGCTTCTGGTGGCGCCGGCGAGCTCGAGCATCTGGTCGAAGCGATCACCGATGGCCGGGCTGATGCGGTGCTCTGCGCCTCGATCTTCCACTACGGGCAATACACGGTCGAAGAGGCCAAGCAGCACATGGCGATGCACGGAATTCCCGTGCGGACCTGACCGGCGTCAGACCCCGTTGGCTGAGAGGTCTGACTCGAGCACGTCGGCGCCGTCACCCCGGTTGATGCGGATGCGCTTGAGGGTGAACGGCTCGGAGCGTTCGGCCAGCCCTGGATCCACCGTGGTCGCGCCGCGATATCCCGCGGCTTCAACCGCGGCCACGACTTCATCGTTATAGACGCCGGCCGGGTAACAGAAGTTCTCGATCTTGACGCCGAGATCCTTTTCCAGCTGATCACGTGATCCGCTGATTTCATCGTCGAGCTGGGTGCCCGAGATCGTTGTCAGGTCGGCGTGAGTGATCGTGTGCGACGCGATTTCCCAGCCCGCTTTGACCATCTTCTTCACTTCGGTGCTCGACAGGTCAGAGCCTTCGGCCTTGAGGTTGAGCTGCCCGGCCCAGCCCTTTTCCCTGAGGATCGGCATCGCATCGGTGTACTGGCCGAGGTAACCGTCGTCGAAGGAGAGCACGATCGGCTTTTCGGGCAGGGTGGCCCCGTCGTACCAGGCGTCCTGGACCTGGACCAGGGTCACGGCCGTGTACCCGTTCTCCTCGAGCCAGTCGACCTGGGCCTGGAAGTCGTCGGCCGAGAGGTAGAGCTCGGGATACGGCACGGCGACACCGTCGGCCGGTTCGCCGATTACGTGGTACATCAGGATCGGGACCGGCGCCTTGCTCGGCTTCCAAGAGGAGTCCGGCTGGGCTCCGGCTTCTGCCGGTTCGGACTTGCCTGACCCGCTGTCGCTCTTCTGCGCGGCCACTGGATCCTTGTCGGATCCATCGCCAGAGTCATCGCCGCGCGAGGTGATGGCGAAGACCGCGACCGCGGCCACTGCGAGCAGGCCCGCGCCGGACAGGAGTCGGCGCCGGCGCAACTGTCTCTGCCTGAGTTCTTGGCGCCTGCGGGCGAGACGGTCAGGCAGATCGGCGCTCATTACTGCTTGGAGGCCGCCTGGGAGCTCTTCTTGCCCGGCTTGGCCTTCTTCTTGGCCGCCTGAGCCTGCTTCTTTGCCTTGCGGTCCGCCTTCAGTTCCTTTTCGGTCACCGGCTTCATCGCGTGGATGCTCGAGTAGCCGACCAGATAGAGCTTCTCGCCGTCGGAGATCGCCGGCATGTAGGCGCCGGTGTGGAATTCGTACTTCTTCTGACCGGTCTTGGCACTGATGCCGTAGGTGTTGGTGCCGTCGAAGGTCGAGGCGTAGACGAGCTTGTTGATCACAGACAGCGACCCGATGACCCGTCCACCCATGTCGTAGGTCCACCTGGCCTCGCCGCTCTTGGCGTCGAGCGCATAGACGCTCCCATCGAAGGAACCGATGTAGACGGTCGGTGGCGTACCCGGCACCTTGGCGACGGTCGGGCCCGAATAGACGTAGTCGCCGGTCGAGTAGGTCCAGGCGACCTCGCCAGTTTCAGCATCGAAGCTGTAGACCCGGCCGTCGTTGTTGCCGATGTAGACCCGGCCGTAGGCCACGGCCGGAGTCGAATAGAAGGTTCCGGGCTGGCCGAGGCCGGGGCCGAGCGACTGGCTCTGCCACTTGATCGCACCGCTCTTCGCGAGGACCGCGGTCATCGCGCCGCCGTAGTCGCCGACGTAGAGAATTCCGTTTGCGTAGGCGGGGGCACCCTTGATCGCCCCGGAGACCCCGGTCGTCCAGACGCTCTTGCCGTTCTTGGCCTTGAGCGCGTAAAGGTTGCCGTCCTCGCACCCGAAGTACACGATCCCGTCGACCACGGCCGGTGAAGACTCCGAACGACAGGGCAGGGACTTCTTCCAGATCTGCTTGCCGTTCTTTGCCTTCAGCGCCTGGATCTGCCCCGGTTCGAGGTTCACGATGTAGAGCACGCCATCGGCGTAGGTCGGCGTCGACGCGTTCAGCGACGCGATCCTACGATCCCAGATCTTGTGGCCGTTCTTCGTCTTGAGCGCGTGGGCATAGCCGTCGTTGTCGACGAAGTAGAGCGAGTCGCCGACCACTGCCGGCGGGAACTCGAGCAGTGGTTGGTCGCCGTAGCGCCAGACGCGCTCGAAGGGCGGTTTGATCTTCCTGGCCGGCAGATAGCCGGTGCGCTGGTTGTTGTAGCGGAAGGTCGGCCAGTCGACGGTGGTCGTCTTCGGCTTGGTTTTCGTCGGCGGTTCCTTGAATGGCACCGACTCGTTGTTGACGTCACCGGGGCGTTTGAGCTCGTTGTAGGCGAGGGCCAGGCCGCCGGCCAGGATCACCACTCCGCCGAGGAGGATGACCGCCATCTTCCGTGGCTGTTGCCACCAGGGAGGGTTGGTTTCGGGGGTGTCGGGTGTCGAAAACTCGGCGTTCATCCGCAGGGTGGATCATGGTAGGGGAAGTGCAGCGATGAAAGAGAGTCCACTCGGTGACAGCAGCCGCCTCAGTGCCTTCGTCGAAGGGAACTCACTGCTGTCCGATCTGGCGGCGCAGAGTCAGGATCAGGGCCGGATATACATGGTCGGTGGCGCCGTTCGGGACGTTCTTTCAGGGGTAGAGATCACCGACATCGACCTGGTGATCGAAGGCGACGCGGCGGCGCTGGCGACCAGTCTGGCCGATGACGCGCTGGTCTACGAGCGTTTCGGCACGGCCGAGGCCATGGTCGACGGCATCCGGGTCGATGTCGCCGCCGCACGCCGCGAGACCTACGCCTTCCCCGGAGCTTTGCCCGAGGTCAGTCCCGCTTCGATCATCGAAGACCTCGCCCGGCGGGACTTCACGATCAACGCGATGGCGATTGCCCTCGACAAGCCCGGAGACCTGCTCGACCCCCATGGCGGACGGGCCGACCTCGGGCGGGGGGTAATGCGGGTGATCCATCCGTTCTCCTTCGCCGACGATCCGACCCGGGCCCTGCGGGCCGCTCGTTACGCGGCCCGGTTCGGCTTCGCGCTGGATCCGCTGACGTCCGACCTGCTGGCCGATGTCGACCTCGGGACCGTCTCCCGCGAGCGCACCGACAACGAGTTCGAGCTGATCGCGGCCGAGCCGACCGGGATCGAGGCCTTTCGCCTTCTCACGGTCTGGGGTCTGATCGAGGTCCCGGCCGAGCGGCTCGAATTGGCCACCAGAGCGATCGAAGTCCTCGATTCGAAGTCATGGCAGGGCCGCGTCACCCGGGGCGACGCCACCAACGAGTCCCTGTTCGGCCGCACCCCGCACGTACCGGTCGAGATGCCCGAGACACCGTTCATCGCGGTCACCGTCGCCAGCCGCTTGTCCCTGGCCGAACTGCTGGTGAACCGGGCCGCCGGGGCGCTCTGGCTGGATCGTTACCTCGATGAATGGTCGACGATTCGCCCGTCGATCACCGGTGACGACCTCGTGTTGGCCGGACTCCCGCAGGGGCCCGCCATCGGCATCGGACTGACCGCGGCCCTGCGGGCGCGGCTGGATGACGGGGTCGAAGGCATCGAAGAAGAGCTCGCGATCGCAGTCGAAGCCGCGGAGGGCTACATCAGCGACGGCGGGACCGCTTGAACTGGCGTGAGGCGGGGGAGTTGCGATGGCTGGAAGCGTCCCTGCCGTCGGCAACGGCCTGCTTCTCCGGTCGGACCGGCGGGGTCAGCGCGTCGCCATTCGACTCCCTCAATCTCGGGATCCTGACCGACGACGAGCGCGGCGCCGTCCTCGAGAATCGGCAGCGCCTCGCTGCGGCTCTGGGGGTTGATGGCGGACGGGTGGCTATGGCTCGTCAGGTACACGGGGCGGAACTCCGCTTTCACGGCGAAGGGCCGGTGCCGCCGCACTTCCTGGAGCCGGGGGACCCGCCGGCCGACGCCGACGGCCACCTGACCCGGACCCCGGCCCTGCCGCTGCTGGTGCTCGTTGCCGACTGCCTGCCAGTGGCGATGACCGGCCCGGAGGGACTGGCGATGCTCCACTGCGGCTGGCGCGGGCTTGCCGCGGGCATCGTCGGTGAAGCGGCCGGGCGGATCGGCGCGACCGACGCGGTGGTCGGCCCGGGCATCGGCCCCTGCTGCTTCGAAGTGGGCGATGAGGTGTTCGACGCCTTCTCGGACCTGGGTCCGGGCCTGCGACAGGACAGGAACCTGGATCTCTGGGAGGTCGCCCGGCGTCAGCTGGACCGAGCCGGAGTCGAGCGGGTCGAGACGGCGGGGATCTGCACCTTCTGCGACGAAGAAAACTTCTTCTCACACCGACGGGACGGCGGTGTGACCGGGCGCCAGGCCGGAATCGCCTGGCTCGACTGACTGCAAGCGACTGACCGCGTTTCCGGTGTTTTCGCTGCAAAGGGCGTGGATCGAACATAATCGGGAGGATTCGTCTCCCACGGGAAGAAAGCACCGCTTACCTATGGCACTACGTGATTCATGGCACCGCACCCTCGTTTACTTCGGCCTGGCCGAGGAATCCGACCATGCCGACGACTATGACGGCTACGACGACGAGTACCTCGAAGGCGATGAGGACTACGAACCCCGCCGCGAGCGTGGACGCGGAGGCCGCGAGGCCAACGTGCGCCGTCTACCGACCAGCCGCCGCGCCCGGCACGACGAGATCGACGACATCTTTGCCGACGACGACGCGCCTCCGAGTTCGCGCGGAGGCGGAAGAGGCAGCAATACCCGCGTCCTCCGCTCGGTCGGCGACGACAACGATGTCCAGGTCCACCTGGTCATTCCACGGAACTTCAATGACGCCCAGCAGGTCGCGGACCAGTTCAAGCGCAAGGTGCCGGTGATCCTGAACCTTCAGACCACCGACCACGAACTCTCGAAGCGCCTGATCGACTTCGCCTCGGGCCTCACCTACGCGATGGACGGGGGCATGCAGCGCATTGCCGACAAGGTCTTCCTGCTCACGCCGCGGAACGTCGAGGTGTCGGCCGAAGAGAAGGCCAGACTGATCGACAAGGGCTTCTTCAACCAGTCCTGATCACTTCTCCGTAAGCTCCACCGCATGATCGTTGGATTCATCGGTTCGGGAAACATGGCAGCCGCCATGGCCCGGGGCTGGGCGTCTTCCGGCAAACATCCGCCGTCGCAGATGCTGTTCACCGACTCGGGCTCCGGCCGGGCCACCGCTCTGGCGGCCGAGGTCGGCGGCAAGGCCGTCGATACGAACGAAGATCTGGTTGAAGGCGCTGATTTCGTGGTGCTCGCCATGAAACCGAAGAGCCTGGCCGAAGTGGCCGGATCGCTGCCGGCGCCGAGGGCCGTGATGTCTTTGCTCGGCGGCACTGCGCTGGGAAAGCTGGTCGAACAGTTCCCGGAGTCGACGATATTGCGCCTGATGCCGAACCTCGCGGTCGAGACCGGTCGGGGAGTCATTGCCGTCGCCCGCCCCGAAGAGAGCGACCGCGAGATCGTCGCTGACGGCCTTTCACTGCTCGGCTCACTGGGCAAGGTGGTCGAGCTCGATGATGGTCTGATGGACGCGGCAACCGCCGTCATGGGCTGCTCACCTGCCTATTTCGCCGTGGTGGCCGATGCCCTGGCCAAGGTCGGCATCGAAGACGGGCTCGACCCTGAGGACTCGCTCACGATGGTCGCCGAGACGCTGGCCGGCACCGCTGAACTTCTGAAGCGCCGCACGCCTTTCGAGATCCAGGTTGCGGTCGCCTCTCCCGGCGGTAGTACCGAAGCCGGCCTCGAGGCGCTGGCCGCCGGTGGTGGCGCGGAAGCCTTCGAGGTGGCGGCGCTGGCCTCGCTCCGCCGGATGCGCGAAGGCTGAAGATGGGCACGATTCTGGCAATCACCCGGGGCGACGCGGCGGCTTACGTCAACGCGCTGTTCACCGTGTACATCATCCTGATCTTCATCCGGATACTGACGTCGTGGATCCCGAAGATCCCGGACAATCGGGCTCTGCGGGCCGTTCTCACCTTTGTCCAGGACACCACCGATCCCTACCTGAACGTCTTTCGCCGCATCCTGCCGCCGGTCGGCGCCGGGGGAATGCAGCTCGACCTCAGTCCGATAGTCGGCGTGATCCTCCTGCTGATCGGGCAGGCGGTAGTGGTCGGACTGGTCCGCGGTTGACCCGTAGGCGGCAGCTGTTGTGGGCGCTTGTGGTCGCCGCGGCAGTGGTGGTCGTCGACCAGCTCGCCAAGGCCGAGGTCACTGACCGAATCGAGCGCGGCACTTCGGTCGAGGTGATCGGCCCACTCAAGTTCACGCTGACCCACAACGACGGAGTCGCCTTCGGTCTGGCCGGAGGCGGCGGAGTCTTGGTGATCATTCTCAGCCTGGTCGCGCTGATCGCGATTGGTGTCTTCGTGGCGGCGGTTCCGGGGCGCAATGCCACCTGGCTGGCCGGCGGCCTGATCCTCGGCGGCGCGGCCGGCAACCTGATCGATCGCATTCGCCTCGGTTACGTCACCGACTTCGTCCTGCTGCCGCACTGGCCGGCCTTCAACCTCGCCGACTGCGCGATCACCGTCGGCGTAGTGATCCTCGCCTGGACCCTGATCAGAGACGGCCGGGAGGAGACGTGACCGAGCCGGTGCCCGGCGCTTTCGGCATCGTCTTCAAGGACGAGCACCTGATCGTGATCGACAAGGGCGCCGACCTCGTCGTCCATCCGGCTCCGTCACATGAAGGGGTGACCCTGGTCGAGCTGCTCGGCGAGGCCCTCGCCGGCGGCGACGAACCCGACCGGCCGGGCATCGTCCACCGTCTTGACCGCGGCACCAGTGGCCTGATGGTGGTCGCCCGTGACGATGAGACCCATGCCGCCCTCCAGGAGATGATCCGCCGGCGGGAGGTCGAGCGCACCTACCTCGCCCTGGCCGACGGCAGGTTCCGCTCCCGGACCGGAACGATCGACGCGCCGATCGGCCGCGCCTCCCGCAAGCGGCACCGCATGGCGGTCAACGGTGCCGCACCACGCGAGGCCACAACCCATTTCGAAGTCAAAGAGTCCCTTCGCCGCGACACCCTGCTCGAGGTCAGGCTGGAAACAGGCCGAACCCACCAGATCCGCGTACATCTAGAGGCGATTAAGCATCCCTTGATCGGCGATCCGACTTACGGAGGACCGGAGCGATACGAGTTGACGAGGCCATTCCTGCATTCAGCAAGGCTGGCGTTCAAGCATCCGGCAACAGGGGAAGGGCAGGTTTTCGAGGCTCCTTTGCCGACGGACCTGGCTGAAGCCCTGGAACTCGCCCGCGACGGGGCTGTCTAGCCCGGTTCTTTGCCGCGTTGAGTGCATATAGGACCAATACGCGGCACAGAACCGAATAAGTCACTGGGCAACCGCTGCGCTAACGCCAAGTTCGCTTAATCCCTTTACAATCCCGAATCCATTCAATTCACTACCCCTCGGAGTCCGCCTATCGGCTCCTGCCCTCAACTGAGGGTCACCGAGAAGCGCCGGGGGATTCGCAACACCACCAAATATCAAGGAGCAGTATGGCGCAGGTAGGAATCCAGAATTTGCTGGAGGCCGGAGTTCATTTTGGCCACCAGACCAGTCGTTGGAACCCGAATATGCGGCGTTATATCGCCGGAGAACTCGACGGGATCCACATCATCGACCTCCTCCAGACGGAGGAAATGCTCGAGGACGCACGCCGATTCGTCGGTGAGCTGACTTCGGGTGGCGGCAAGGTGCTGTTCGTCGGCACCAAGAAGCAGGCCTCGGACGTCATCCAGAACTGGGCCGAGAAGTCGAGCATGCCGTATGTCAACCGGCGCTGGTTGCCCGGCCTTCTCACGAACTTCAACATCTCGTCGGCCCGTATCAAGCGGCTCCACGAGCTGAATGACCTGGTCGAGACCGAACAGATCGATCTGCTGCCGACCAAAGAACGCATGAAGATGATGGCCGAGCGCACCAAGCTCGAGTTCGCCCTCGGTGGAGTCAAGGACATGGACCGCGTCCCCGACGCCGTCTTCATCATGGACCTCAAGGCCGAAGAGATCGCCCTGCGCGAGGCGACCCGACTGCGCCTGCCGATCATCGCCCTGGTCGACTCGAACTGTGACCCGGGCAATATCGACTACGTCGTGCCCGGCAATGACGACGCGATCCGCTCCTGTGAGCTGGTCATCTCGACCGTCGGTTCGGCGATCGAAGAAGGCGCCGGCGCCTGGGCCGTGATCGAAGAGAAGCGCCAGGCCGAGGAGAAGGCCCGTCGCGAGAAGGAAGACGCCGAGCGCAAGAAGCGTGAGGAAGAGGAAAAGGTCCGCCGCGAGGCGATCGAGAAGGAGCAGGCTGAGGAGAAGGCCAAAAAGATTGTCGAAGACAAGGCCAAGGCTGACGCGGCTCCGCCCGCACCCGCACCGGCACCGGTTCCCGAGAAGCCCAAGCAGGCAGAGAAGCCCAAGCAGCCCGAGAAGCCTCACCCTCAGGCCGTCCCGGACGACGCGCCTCATCCTCAGGCCGTCCCCGAAGAGGCCCCGCACCCTCAAGCTGTCCCGGACGACGCGCCTCATCCTCAGGCCGTCCCTGACGACGCCCCGCACCCTCAGGCAGTGCCGGAAGACGCCCCGCACCCTCAGGCCGTCCCCGATGACACGGAGGCCGAAGCCGCCGAAGGATCGGACGAGCCCGCCGAGGCTGTGAGCACCGAGGAGAAGAGCTGATGGCATCAGCCACAGACGTAAAGACACTCCGGCAGCAGACCGGGGCCGGCATGATGGACTGCAAATCGGCCCTCGAGGAAGCCGACGGCGACATGGATCGTGCGGTCGAGCTGCTGCGTGTCAAGGGCCAGGCTTCGGCCGCCAAGCGCGCCGAACGTGGCACGACCGAAGGCGTGATTGCCTCGTACATCCACGCCAACAGGAAGGTCGGCGCGATGGTGGAGGTTCAGTGCGAGACCGACTTCGTCGCCCGTAACGATGACTTCCAGGCATTCGCCTATGACGTCGCGCTTCACATCGCAGCGGTGTCCCCGACCCACGTCGCAATCGAGGACATCCCCGAGGATGAAATCGCAAACGAGCGTCGTGTCTTCGAGGAGAAGGCCAAGGAGGACGGCAAGCCGGACAACGTAGTCGAGCGCATCGTCGACGGCCAGGTCGCCAAGTGGGCCAAGGAACGCGCCCTGATGGAACAGGAGCACGTGAACGTCGACAAACACGATTCGAAGACGATCGAGCAGTTGCGCCAGGACGCGGTGGCCAAGCTCGGGGAGAACGTCGTCATCTCGCGCTTCTCCGTCTTCCGGGTGGGCGAGTAAGGCCCGAGACCCGCCATGAACGACGCAGAGCCGAAATTCAGACGGATCCTTCTAAAGCTCTCGGGCGAGGCATTGATGGGCAACCTCGACTTCGGTACCGACCCGGCCGAAGTCGAGCGCATCGCGCGCCAGCTCGGCGTGATTCGCAGCCGGGGGGTCGAAGTCGCGATCGTGGTCGGTGCCGGCAACATCTACCGCGGCATCGATGGTGCCGCCCAGGGGATGGACCGGGCGACCGGCGACTACATGGGCATGATGGCCACGGTGCTGAACGCCCTGACGCTGCAGGACGCGCTGGAGAAGCACGGCCAGTACACCCGGGTGCTTTCGGCGATCGACGTGCGTGAGGTGGCCGAGCCGTACATCAGGCGCCGCGCGATGCGGCACCTGGAGAAGGGCCGGATAGTGATCTTCGCCGCCGGCACCGGCAACCCGTTCTTCACCACCGACACGGCCGCCGCGCTGCGGGCCCTGGAGATCCACGCCGAGGCGATCCTGATGGCGAAGAACGGCGTCGAAGGTGTGTATGACGCCGACCCGGCGACCGACCCGAACGCAACTTTCATCCCCGAGCTCAGCCACCGTGACGCGATCGAACGTGGTCTCAAGGTGATGGACTCGACCGCGCTCAGCCTCTGTATGGACAACGACCTGCCGATCTACGTCTTCAACATGGCCGATGAGCTCAATATAGATAGGATCGTTTCAGGCGAGAAAGTCGGAACCCTGGTCCGCTCGAGCGTGCCTGACGACTCAACACCTGCGGAGAAAGCATGATCGACGACCTACTCACAGACGCCCGGCAACGGATGGAGAAATCCGTCGAATCGACCCGCGGCGAGTTCTCCAGCGTGCGCACGGGACGCGCCACGCCGCATCTGCTCGATCGGATCACGGTCGACTACTACGGCGCCATGACGCCGCTGGCCCAGATGGCCAACGTCGCCACCACCGACGCGCGCACCCTCACCGTGACGCCTTACGACAAGACCGTGATGGGCTCGATCGAGAAAGCGATCCTCGAGTCCGACGTCGGCCTGACCCCGTCGAACGATGGCAACGTGATCCGCCTGAACGTGCCGGACCTGACCGAAGAGCGGCGCAAGGAACTGGTCAAGGTCGTCAACGGCGTCGCCGAAGACGGCCGGATCGCGATCCGCAACGTGCGCCGCGACGTGATGGCCGACCTGCGCGAGTTGAAGAAGGACGGCGAGGCCGGCGCCGACGACGAGCACCGGGCCGAGACTTCGCTCCAGAAACTCACTGACGAAACAATCGGAGAGATTGACTCCCTGCTGAAAGGCAAGGAAGAGGAAATCCTCGAGGTGTGAGCGCACCCCGGTTCGTCGCGATCATCACCGACGGCAACGGCCGTTGGGCCGAAAACCGGGATCTGCCCGTCCGCGAAGGCCACAGCGCCGGGGCCGACACGGTCAAAGCGCGGCTGAAGGACGCGGTCGAGTTCGGGGTCAAGGAACTGACCGTCTTCTCGTTCTCGACCGAGAACTGGTCACGCTCGCCCGATGAAGTGTCGGCGCTGATGGAGATGTTCTCCCAGCGAATCGTCGACGAGACGCCCGAGCTCCACGAAGAAGGGGTGCGAATGCGCTTCATCGGCCGGCGTGAAGGCATCGCGCCCAAGCTGATCGAGCAGATGGACGAAGCTGAGAGGCTGACGGCGGACAACGATACGATCACCTTCTTCATCGCCTTCAACTACGGCGGACGGGCTGAGATCATCGACGCCGCGCGCGAATTCACGGGGGAGACCGAAGAGGAGTTCCGGCAGGGGCTGTACGCACCGGACATGCACGACCCCGAACTGCTGATCCGCACCAGCGGCGAACAGCGCATCTCGAACTACCTGCTCTGGCAGTGCGCCTATTCCGAGTTCGTCTTCCGCGACGAGCTCTGGCCCGACTTCAGCCGGGAGGCGTTCGCCGAGACCCTCGAGGAGTACGGACGCCGGACGCGCCGCTTCGGCACCAGGGCGTCGTCGTGAGCGAGACGATCAAGCGATTCGTGGTCGCGATCCCCTGGATCGTGCTGGCGATCGTGATCGTCGTCGCCGGAGGGCCCTTGTTCGCCGCGGTGATCGCCGTCTTCGGCTGCCTCGGTCTGCGCGAGCTCTTCGTGATGGCCGCGTCGTACCGACCGATGCAGTGGGTTGCCTACCTCGGCCTGGTCGGCATGGTCGCTGCCGCGTACTTCGGCACCGCCTTCAACGTGCTGTTGCTGATGGCCGCGCCTTTCCTGCTGCTCTTCATCTTCGCCGCCGCACGCGACGACCGCGAGAACATCACGGCTTCGATGGCGATCACGGTCTTCGGGCTCTTCTGGATCGGCATCCCGATGGTCCACGCCGTCCTGTTACGGGACCTGCCGGACCACGGCGCGGCGTTGCTGGTCGACGTCCTGGTCGGCACCTTCGTCGCCGATACGGGCGCTTACGCGGTCGGCCGGCTTTTCGGTTCCCACAAGCTCGCGCCGAAGCTTTCGCCGAACAAGACGATCGAAGGCCTGATCGGTGGGTTTGTGATCGGCATTCTCGGCGTCTGGTGTGCCGGGCTCTACCAGGACTGGCTTTCCGGCTACGACGCGCTGATCCTCGGAGCGGCCGTCGCCGCGATGGCGCCGGTCGGCGATCTGTTCGAATCGATGATCAAGCGCGATCTCGGAAAGAAGGACACAGGTACGCTGTTCGGACCCCATGGTGGGCTGCTCGACCGGCTCGACGCCGTCTTCTTCACAGTGGTCGCCGGTTATTACGTCTCAATCGCCCTTGTCTACTGATCCGGATCCAGGTGTATCGATGTCCATGTTTCGCCCCGCAAGATGAAACGAATAGCGGTGCTCGGTTCGACCGGTTCGATCGGCACCCAGGCGCTCGAGATCATCAACGGCCGCGACGACCTCGAGGCGGTCGGACTCGCCGTGGGCAGCAACTGGCAGGAAGCGGTCGTGCAGGCGCGCGGCTGTGGTGCCGGCTACATCGCGGTCCGGGACCTCGAGGCCGCTCGTGAGGCTGCCGAAGTCTTCGATGGCACGATCCTCGCGGGGGAGGCTGCGCCGCGGGAGCTGATCGCGGCATGTGAGCCGGATCTGCTGCTCAACGGCATCGTCGGTGCGGCCGGGCTCGGCCCGACGATCGCCGCCCTCACCGCCGGCATCGACGTCGCGCTGGCGAACAAGGAGAGCCTGGTTGTCGGTGGCGACCTGGTCACGGAACTCTCGAAGGCGACCGGGGCGAAGCTTCTGCCGGTCGACTCCGAGCATTCGGCGATCTTCCAGCTTCTCAGCAACGAAGCACCGGAAGCCGTGGACCGGATCGTCCTCACGGCCTCCGGCGGGCCCTTTCGCGGCCGGGTGGACCTGAGCGGCATCACGGTCGAAGAAGCGCTCGACCACCCGACCTGGGCGATGGGCGGGCGCATCACGATCGATTCGGCGACGCTGATGAACAAAGGCTTCGAGATGATCGAGGCGCACCACCTCTTCGACCTGCCTTACGAACGAATTAGCGTCGTGGTCCACCCTCAGTCGATCGTGCATTCATTGATCGACCTCAAGGACGGCGCCACCCTGGCCCACCTCGGCTACCCCGACATGCGTGTACCGATCGGCTTCGCCCTCGGCTACCCGGCCCGGCTGGACCTGCCAATCGAGAGGCTCGATCTCGCCAGCGTCGGCTCACTCGACTTCGAAGAGCCTGATCCCGAGACTTTCCGTTGTCTCGCCCTGTCTCGTGAAGCCGGGATCGCAGGCGGGATCTCGCCGTGCGTACTGAATGCCGCCGATGAAGTGGCCGTCGCTGCCTTCCTCGACGGCCGGATCGAGTTCACCGCGATCGCCGAAGTGATCGAAAAGGCGCTCGAGGACGTCGGTTCCGGCCCGGCCCGGGACTTCCGCGAGCTGTTCGCGGTTGATGAAGCCGCGCGAGAGCGCTCCGAAGAGCTGGTTCACGGTCTGGAGACCAGTTGAGCTTTCTCCTCGCTTTCCTCGCCTTCAGCGCCCTGATCATCCTCCACGAGGCGGGGCACTTCGTTGCGGCAAAAGCCGTCGGCATGCGGGTCGAGCGCTTCTACCTGTTCTTCCCGCCGAAGCTGATCGGCGTCAAGCTGGGGGAGACCGAGTACGGGATCGGCATGATCCCGCTGGGCGGCTTCGTGAAGATCACCGGCATGAACCCCGACGAGGAGCTGCCGCCGGAGGTGGCGCCGCGAGGGTATTACCACCAGCCGGTCTGGAAGCGGATCGTCGTGATCGGAGCCGGGCCCGCGGTCAACCTCGCGATCGCTTTCATCATCCTGTTCTTCCTCGCTTTCGGCGTGCAGGAGCCGAGCTCGAACGTCGACCAGATCGCCAAGGGCACTCCGGCGGTCGGCAAGCTGATGCCGGGCGACCACATCGTCTCGATCGACGGCGTCAGCGGGAGCCAGACGGCGATCGCTGACCAGATCAACTCCCACACCTGCGCCGGCAAGCCGAAGGACGGCTGCCAGGCGACTACAGCGGCAACCGTAGTGGTCGACCGGGACGGCCGACAGGAGACCCTGAAGATCACTCCGATCTATGACAGTCAGGTCGAGCGCAACCGGCTCGGCTTCGCTTTCGGCCTCCAACCGGTGGATCCTGACGCTCCCGAGGCTGCCGGCATGTCACTCGATTTCATGTGGTTCGTGACCTGGAAGACGGTAACCACGTTGACCAAGATCTACCAGCCAGAGGAGCGCAAACAGCTCTCCGGGGTGGCCGGCAGCTACGAGGTGACCCGCCAGGCGATCGACGTCGGCGCCCGTCAGGCGTTCACGCTGATCGCCCTGATCAGCCTGTCGCTGGGCGTGATCAACCTCTTCCCGTTCCTGCCGCTCGATGGCGGCCACATCTTCTGGAGCATCGTCGAAAAGGTGCGTGGCAGGCCGGTGACGTTCGCGGTCATGGAGAGGGCCGGCTTCATCGGATTCGCGCTCGTGATCGGTCTGTTCCTGATCGGTCTTTCGAATGACATCGGACGGTTGACCGGCGAAGGCTTCAATGTCCGCTAGATTGCCGTTGCACCCCTTTGAAAGTTTGAGAGGAAAGAGGAGGAGTTCCAGTGCACACCACGCAGTCGCTGACTGAGGCTGATGGAGGGCCGGGCTACGAGCCGCCCGCCAAGAATCTCTATGAAGCATTTCTGGATTCCGTCTCCAAACGGGGCGACCATCCGGCGCTGATCTCCGAAGAGGAAGGTGTAAGTCTTTCCTGGAACGACCTGGCTACCCGCGTGCGGGCCCTGGCCGGCGGCCTCAATGCCCTCGGCGTGAAGCGTGGCGACACGGTCAGCCTGCTGCTGAACAACCGCTCCGAGTTCATCCCGACCGACCTTGCCGCGGTCTCGCTCGGCGCGATTCCTTTCTCGATCTACCAGACCTCCTCTCCGGAACAGATCGAGTATGTACTCAGCGACTCCGAGGCCAACGTGGTCATCGTCGAGCCTGAATTCCTGCCAAACCTGAACAAGGCGAAAGAGAACCTGCCGCACGCCAACAACGTGGTCGTGATCGGCGGCGACGGCGGCACCATCACCTACGACGAGCTTCTGAAGCTCGACCCGGACTTCGATCCCGCTCCGCTGGCGGCCGAAATCGGCCTCGAAGACCCGCTCACCCTGATCTACACCTCCGGCACGACGGGACCGCCCAAGGGCGTCACGCTGACCCACGGCAACCTGCTGCGGATGAATACCTCCGTGATGGAAGGCGTCATCAAGATGCCCGACGATCCCGACGCCAAGGTGATCTCCTGGCTGCCTGCCGCCCACATCGCCGAACGAGGGGCGAATTACTACACGCCGGTCATGCGGGGATTCCAGATCCACATCTGCCCGGACCCCCGGCGGATCATTGAATTCCTGCCCAAGGTCCGGCCGACCTGGTTCTTCGCCGTGCCGCGCATCTGGGAGAAGCTCAAGTCCGGTATCGAAAGCAACTTCGCGGCTCTGCCCGACGAGCAGCGCGAAGGGGCCCAGGCCGGAGTCCAGGCGGCGATCCAGAAGGTCCGCCTGGAGCAGGCCGGCGAGGAAGTTCCGGAAGAGCTCGCGGCGGGTGTGGCCAAGGCCGACGAAGCCCTTTTCTCGGGCCTGCGTCACACCCTCGGCCTCGACGAATTCGTCGCGGTCAGCGTCGGCGCAGCGCCGATCCCGGCCGAGGTCCTCGAGTTCTTTCACGCGATCGGGATCCCGATCGGTGAACTCTGGGGCCTGTCGGAGACCTGCGGCGTGATCACGATCAGCCCGCCCGACCGGATCAAGATCGGCAGCGTCGGACCGCCGGTTCCCGGAGTCGAGGTCCGTCTCCTCGAGGATGGCGAACTGATCTGCCGCAGTCCCTACGTAATGCCCGAGTACCGCAACGCGCCCGAGAAGACGGCCGAGACGATCGTCGACGGCTGGCTCCACACCGGGGACATCGGCGTGATCGATGAAGACGGTTACGTCTCGATCGTCGACCGCAAGAAGGAACTGATCATCAACGCCGCCGGCAAGAACATGTCGCCGGCCAACATCGAGGCACACGTCAAGACCGCCTCGCCGCTGGTCAACCAGTGCGTCGCGATCGGAGACGGCCGGCCGTACAACGTCGCTCTGATCGCGCTTGACCCCGACTACGCACCCGTCTGGGCTTCGAAGAACGGGCTCGAAGGAATCTCCCTGGACGAGCTGGCCGGGAACGAACTGGTCATCACGACCCTCAACGCCGCGGTCGACGAGGCCAACGCCAAGCTGGCCCGGGTCGAGCAGATCAAGAAGTTCAAGGTCATCCCCGGCGAGTGGCTGCCCGGTGGCGATGAGCTGACGCCGACCATGAAGCTGAAGCGCAAGCCGATCTCCGCGAAGTACCAGCAGCAAATCGAAGATCTCTACGCGAAGTAACCCGGTCGTCATGGCCGTCAGCGCGCAGCAGTTCGAGCGAATAGCCCTGACCCGGCTGCCCGAGCTCCAGGTTGCCAGCGGTCTCTTCCGGGCCAACGCCAGGGTCGAAGGCGTCGAGGATGAAGGGGCGCCGTCGACGACCCTCAGGGCCGGCGCCGTCGTCCTGCTCGGCCTGCTGCGGGCCGACCAGAATGAGGTCGAGCATCCGTTCTCGACCGGATCGCTGCGCACGCGGGTATTAGGCGACCTCGGCGGCGAGGAAGTCACCCCGGGCGACCTCGGACTCGCCCTCTGGGCTGAATCGAGGGGTGACGGCGGAGCCGTTTCGGAGATTCACGGCCTGATGCTGCGTCGGATCCACAAGCGGCTGGACCTGGTGACCCTCGACGAGCTCTCGTGGATCGTCTCCGGGCTGACCGAAGCCAGTGTGCGTTTTGGCGATGAAGCCGGTCTGTCCCAGCTACTCGACGATGCCGCAACCGAGCTGGTCGGGCGTTGCATCGAGGCCTCCGGTTTCCTCAAGGACGTGCACCGCCGCCGACGTGGGGTGGTCACTCCCGTCGGCAGCCAGTTCCACGCCCTCAACGCGCTTTCCCAGCTGGTTCAGGCCGGACACGTTGAGCTGGTCGGAGACCGAGCTGTCAACCTGGCAAGCGCACTGCTCGCGATTCAGCGAGACGACGGCGCCTGGCCGGGACTGGTGGATCCGCAGAGGGGTGAGGCGGCCGCCTACTACCCCGTGCTGGCAGTGACTCAGGTCGCCCACGCTCAGACCTCGCTGCGGCGAGCCGGCAACATCCTCGATGGAATCGACTTTGAGGCGGCATGCAATCTCGGGATCGAATGGGCAAACGGCAGCAATGCACTCGGATTCGATCTGATCCACGAGCAGGAAGCCCGCATGGATCGCGGCATTCTGCCCCGCAAGGAGCCCGGCGCCGTCCAGAGAAGCTTCACTACCGCGGCCCGGCGCATCCGTGGCCGCCTTCAGGAACCGGATGCGAGCCGCCTGATCCTCGACCCGGCCGTTTCCAGCGAGGATCTGGGCTGGGTCCTGGAGGCCTGGGCCGGGCGGTAGCAAGAGCCGCCTCCGGTACCCTGAACAGGTAGTGAGTTCGAAAAGACAGATATTCGTGGGCCGGGTTCCGATCGGCGGTGGCGCGCCCGTCGCCGTCCAGACGATGACCAAGACCGAGACGGCCAACCTCTCGGCGACCATGGAACAGATCGAGCGGGTCGCCGAAGCCGGCGCCGACATCGTCCGGGTGGCCGTTCCGAGGGACAAGGACATCGAGGCGCTCAAGACGATCGTCAAGAAGTCGCCGATCCCGGTGATCGCGGACATCCATTTCAACCACACCCTCGCCCTGAAGGCGATCGAGGCCGGCGCCGACTGCATCCGGCTCAATCCCGGAAACATCGGCGGCCGCGACAAGGTGGCCGAAGTGGCCCTGCTGGCCAACAAGCGGGACACGCCCATGCGGATCGGTGTGAACTCCGGGTCTTTGCCGAAGCACCTTCATGAGCTCGAGCGCGAGAACTCGGTTGAAGCCCTGGTCACCGCGGGCGTCGAGTTCGTCGAGCTGATGGAATCACTCGACTTCACAAACTTCAAGGTGTCGATCAAGTCGACCAACGTGCCGAACACGATCGCCGCCAACCGCCTGCTCGCCGAGAAGATCCCCTACCCGATCCACCTCGGCATCACCGAAGCCGGTACCAAGTGGTCGGGATCGCTGAAATCGGCCGTCGGTCTCGGCACCCTGCTGGCCGACGGGGTCGGCGACACGATCCGAATCAGCCTCTCGACCTTCCACGCGGAGGAAGAGGTCAAGGTCGCCTGGGAGATCCTCAAGGCCCTCCAGTTGCGCGAGCGTGGACCGGTACTGATCGCCTGTCCGACCTGCGGTCGTCTCCAGTTCGACATGGACGCGGTCACGATGGAGGTCGAACGACGCCTTGAGTCTTACGACGAGCCGATCGAAGTCGCCGTACTGGGCTGCGCCGTCAATGGCATCGGTGAGGCCAAGCACGCCGACTTCGGCATTGCCGGCGCCAAGAACGAAGGCGTCGTATTCGCCGGCGGCAAGGCGATCAAGAAGGTTGCGACCGAAGAACTGGTCGACGCGCTCTTCAAGGAGATCGACCTCTCCCTCGACCGCGGCGGCAAGGTCGAATTCGATGAACGCGAATCGGCCGAAGGCGCCGCGTGGGTCGCCAGGATCGAAGAAGAGAACGCCGGCGACCTGACTCCGGAGAAGATCGCCGCGATGGAGCGCGAGGCTTCGCAGAAGGCGGAGAACGACAAGCTCCTGGTCGACGAGCAGGTTTCGCCGACCGCCGGCAGACGCTTCACCCGGGCCTGAGCCTTGGCCGTCAGTCGCACGGCCGAGTACGTGGCATTGTTCCGGGCCGTCGAGTCGGCTCGTTCACCGGCCGACCGGTTGTTCGATGATCCTTACGCCTTAGCCTTTCTCAGCGGAAAGCTGGCCCTCGGGGCACGGCTTGCCGGTCTGCCCGGCGGGCAGAGGCTGGTCTGCCACTACATCGACAGGAACTGGCCCGGATCGCGCCCGATGACGGTCATCCGGACCAAGCTGATCGACGACGCCGTGACCGAAGCGCTCGAAGCCGGAGCGGAGCAGCTGGCGATCCTCGGGGCCGGATACGACACACGGGGCCTGCGTCTACCGGCGGCCAGGACGGTTCCGGTATTCGAGCTCGATCAGCCACCAACCCAGGAGCGGAAGGTGGAACGACTGGCGAAGCGGGTTGGCAGGCTTCCCGGAAACGTCAAGTACGTCCCCTTCGATCTGCTGGAGAAAGGGGTCGGGGCACCGCTGACGCTGGGTGGCTTCGTGTCCGGGCTGAAGTCCGTCTACGTCTGGGAGGGGGTTCTCAGCTATCTCACTCCGGAGGCGGTGGACCAGACGCTCGAGTGGGTTTCTTCGAGCGGCGCGCCCGGAAGCCGGATCGTCTTCACTTACGTCGACGTCTCCCTGCTCGAACGGAACGAGAAGGGCGAAAGCGAACCACCTTGGAGCACTCAGGTTGCAAAGGTGGGGGAGCCCTTCCGATACGGACTCGACCCGGAAGAAATAGACGGGTTTCTTGCGGAGCGGGGATTCAGACTCGTTTGGGACCTGTCGACCGCCGAGGCACTCCGGCAGAACCCCGGCATCAGCGGTGCCGAGGGCGCCCCAGACTTCTACCGGGTGGCGATGGCAGAGATCGCAGACAGATAAGTTACGGGTTCGATGGCCCGGATTTCCCGAACCCTCCTGCCTACAGTCAAGGATCCGCCGGCCGACGCCGAGGCGATCAGCCACAAGCTGCTCGTGCGGGCGGGCATGGTCCGGCAGATGGGCGCGGGACTATGGACTTACCTTCCTGCCGGGTGGCGCAGCCACCGCAAGGTCGAAGAGATCATCCGCCAGGAAATGGATGGCATCGGCGCCCAGGAGATGCTCATGCCGATCATGCAGCCGGCCGATCCCTGGAAGAAGACCGGCCGCTACGACATCGACGAGCTCTTCAAGCTCGAAGACCGCAAGGGATCGCCGATGGTCCTGGCGATGACCCACGAAGAATGCGTCACCGGGCACATGGCGAACGAAGTCCGTTCCTACCGTGATCTGCCACAGATCGTCTACCAGTTTCAGGTCAAGGAAAGGGACGAACCGCGCCCGCGCGCCGGCATCCTCCGGACTCGCGAGTTCGTGATGAAGGACGCCTACAGCTTCGACCGCGATTACGAAGGCCTCGACGTCAGTTACAACCTCTGCATCGAGGCGTACGACCGGATCTTCGACCGGACCGGCCTGCGCTGGTACCGGGTCGAGAGCGACGTCGGCATGATGGGCGGAATCGGCGCGCACGAGTACATGGCGCCGTGCGCCGCCGGCGAAGACACGGTCGCGCTGGCGCACGGATACGCCGCAAACGTAGAGGTCGCGTCAGCCATTCCCCAACCATTCGAGCGGCCGCCCGAGCTGTCCGCGCCGGAAGCGGTCGACACTCCCGGCCTGAAGACGGTCGAAGACGTCAGCCGCGAACTCGGGGTCGATCCCGGAAGCCTGATCAAGGCGGTGCCGGTCGTGACCGACGAGGGCGAATTCATCCTCGTCCTGGTCCGGGGCGACCATCAGCTGAACACCGTGAAGCTCGCCAACAACCTCGGTGTGGCCTCGCGGCCCGCCAAGGAGGACGAGATCGCCGCGGAGGTCGGACCACCCGGTTTCATCGGTCCGGTCGGCGCCGACGTGAGGATCGTCAAGGATTCAGCAATCACCGGAGGTGGTCTGGTGACGGGCGCCAACCAGCCTGACCAACACCTCCGCGGTGTGGAGCCGGGCCGGGATTTCCAGTTCGAAGAACTCGACATCCGGATGATCGTCCCCGGAGACACCACGGAAGACGGCCACGAGATCAGTTTCGAACCGGCGATCGAAGTCGCCAACATCTTCAAGCTCGGCACCCGTTACAGCGAGCCACTGGGTGCCACCTTCCTCGACGAAGATGGCAAGGAGAAACCGATCGTCATGGGCAGCTACGGCATCGGGCCGGCCCGCATCGTCGCCGCGGCGGCCGAGCAGTTCGGTGACGAAAACGGTCTGCGCTGGCCGCCGTCGCTCGCACCCTGGCAGGTCCATCTGGTCTCGCTCGCCAAAGAAACGGATCCTGAGCGGGAGAAGTCGGACGAGCTCTACGACGAACTCCTGGCGGCCGGACTGGAAGTCATCTACGACGACCGCGATGCCGGGCCCGGCCAGAAGCTGACCGACGCCGAGCTGATCGGCTGCCCCTTGCGGGTGGTGGTCGGGCGCCGCGGCCTGGCCGACGGAATCTACGAGGCCTCGGAGCGCATGTCGGGAGAAGTGCACCGGATTCCCGTCGAAGGCGGAGCCGAAGCCATCGTCGAGCTTTCACTGGCGCTCGCCTGAACATGAGTGGTGACGCTGCACCCTTCGGGACTGGCAGGATCCGCCGCCTCTTCGGGCTCGACCGCACCGGGCCGGAACCGACCGAGACCCGCAGCGGCCAGCCGCTCAACCCGTTCACCCTGCCGAACCTGGTCGGCTTCATCCGGCTGCTGGCGATCCCGGTGTTCCTCTACGTGGCCTTTTCCAGTGACGACGGCGTGTCCTGGCTGGCCGCCGGGATCTTCTGGTGCATCGCCGCCGGCGACTACCTCGACGGACTGCTGGCCCGGGTCACCGGCCAGTACAGCCGGCTCGGCGCCCTGCTCGACCCGGTGGTCGACCGCCTGACGATCCTCTCCGGCGCCGTTGTCTGCTGGAACTTCGAACTGCTGCCCCGCTGGCTGCTGGTGCTGTTGGCACTGCGGGAACTGATCACCGTGATGTTTGCCCGCTGGGGCCTCAAGCACGGCGTCGACATCGAAGTCAACTGGCTCGGCCGCATGGCGGTCTTCCCGGTCATGTCGGCGCTGTTCTTCGCGATGATCTGGCCCGGCTGGTTCCCGAACACGCTGCTGGTGATCGGCGTGGTCATGGCGTTCCTTGCCACCTGGCTCTATGCCCGGGTGGGGCGGGACCAGATCCATCAGGCGAGAGATTCGGCCCAACCGTAAAGCCATAGTTGAAGGTTAGGTTCTGCCCCTATGAGTGTCACAGTGACTCCGCATGCACTACGACACTCCTACGCGGTCAGACTGCTTCGAGGAGGCGCTCTGCTACCCACCGTCCAGGAGCAGCTCGGTCACCAGAATCTGACCACTACTCAGCGCTACCTGAAGTTCGCGGACCCTGAGCGCGCCGGCCAAGTGCGGGACGCGATCGCTCTCGCGCGGGAGAAGGACAGTTTGGCCCGCAAGGAGCGCCTGGAGCAGCTTGACCGAAAGGGATTCGGGCTTGACTTCTTCGAGCGACTATCGCCGGCGGTTCGGGGTGCCCTGGCCGGGGCGGTCAACGAGCTCGAAGAGGATGAATTGTTGGCAAAACTCGGGGCCGATGGCTGAATCAAGTGCGGAATCGGGCGGTTTCGCCCCATTCACGACGGGTGAACACTCTCACCGGTGATGACATCGGCTTGCAGAGCCACTCCCGTGACAGGAACCGAACTTACGTCCGGCGATCGCTGTTCAGATCCCGAGTTGAGCATTGATCTGTCATCGAGATGTCGCGAATGTTTGGCGTTTCCCAATCGTTTGCTTGATATTCGAATTGATGAGTAGTACTTTCGCCATTCAGTCTCTCAGCGACCAAAGACGGGTCGAAGGCTTCCCAGCCTCGCAGTTCAGCCGCCTGCGAGTCCGAAGCAGAGATCAGAAGTTACCGGGGGGGTAAGCAGTGTCCATCGTCCAGTGGTACCGGCGTCGTGGTGACAGTTCGGTTCGAACGATCGTCAGTTTTCGGGCGATCTCGGCACTCGGCTTGATGCTCATCCTCTGCCTGAGCTGCGTCGTCGCCGCGACAGCCGCCGATCAGAGCCCGCCGCCGCTGCCCGACGGAATCGGACCGTCTGATGTCCCCGGCGCAGAGGCCAACGGCCTCGCCGGCGAGGCCTGGCAAGCTGAACAGGAGGAAGATCGTCGGCGCGAGCAGTATCTCGACTCACCGCAGGCAGCAAAAGCTCGGAAGCAGTCCCAGAACGCCTATGCAGGCTCCGATTCTGCCTCCGCGATAACCGACCTACTACAGAAGAAGTTCGGTGACCAGCTCTCGGCACTCAACCGGGATCCGGTTCGCGCTCTTCGCGAAGTCGATGTCGAGAAGCTCTACAGCGCTACCGCGGCGCTTGTCTCCAATGACGGTAGACCGGAAGTGATCGACTCGACGGTTCCGCTCCGCACCGAGGGTGACGACGGACAACTTGCGCCTGTCGATCTAACGCTCCACAGCGAACGCGATCAGTTCATAACCAACAACGGCCTCGTTGACATTGCCCTGCCCAAGCAATCTGATGACCCTGTCCACCTCGGCTCCGATCTGACGTTTTCGGTTGGCCCTGCCGGAGCGGACACATCGACAACGGGTCGCCTCTTCGACGGCCAAAGCGAACTGTTCCCGCAGGGCGCAGGGACCGATCAGGACCTGATCCTTTCGCCGATCTCGGCCGGAGTTGATGTGGCCTCACTTATCCGCTCCCCCGCTGCGGCGAACTCCTATGATCTCGCCCTCAACCTGCCCGCTGGGGCTTCCTTGACCAAGAACGACGATGGCTCGGTCGAGGCTCACGACAGCCAAGACGTGATCGCGCGTGTCCTGCCCCCCTTCTCGACCGATGCCCAGGGTCAAGACGTCCCATCGCATCTGGTCGTCTCGGGAAACACCATCTCGGTCGTAACCGACTTCAAGGACGGCGATTATGCGATGCCGATATATACCGACCCCGTCATCGACACCTACAACTGGGGCTCGGGCAGCCCGCCACCGGCTGGGGATTCGCCGCGGACAACACAGGAAACACCTCGGGCTGCCAGTTCACGTGGGGCTGGTACTACGGTGCGATTGTCCAGGCTCCTGGGAACTGCGGCTACAAGAATTCGACCTGGGGACAGTGGTTGTATTACCCGCCGGGAGATAGCACCTTCGTAAGGACCGCTACTTTTGCCCCGCTGAGCTATTCAGACTCCTGCGGTCTCACCGGCACTCAGTTCGCCGAGCCGCATGCCTACGTCGGCATCTATCGCAGAACGGCGCCCGCAGCTTGGCGAAGCCTCAGCACCTTCGGCCCACCGGTGACTTCGGCGTCAAAGACCACCACGCCCAATTCCGCCGATCTCGGTCACCCGTACGACGTGGTCGTTTCGGGCGTCGGGACACCCCAAATAAGTACGAACCAGACCTATCCCAACTACTGCAACCGCGCGTTATTTTTCCAGGGCGCATCGGTCTCCCTGTCTGATCCCGAGGCGCCGACGGTCGGAGCGATCACCCACGGAACTCCCGCCCCAGACGGCACCTTCGCGTGGGTCGACTCGACCGGCAACGCCACCGTCGGCGTGGGCGCTTCAGATCCTGGCCTCGGGGTCTCTGGCACGGCGGTCTACTACCCGAAGGCGGGTGGGAGCTGGGATGGAAGTCATGAGCTTGTGACCGGCTCGGCACCGACCTGCTCGGCCACCGCATCATCACCCTGTCCTTCGAACTATACGAGCTCGCCGACCACTTACTCACTTGCCAACTTCGGTGAAGGCGTGACGGTGGCGCAAGGATGGGCCTGGGATCCGCTTTGGTGGGCCCACCAGGACGACTGGTGGGGCTTCATCCATCAGGCGGCCAAGGACTTCGATGTTCGGATCGATCGCTCCCCGCCCCAGATCGCCATCACCGGCGGCGCCACCGGCGGCACCGGCAACAACTTGAACGTGGCAGCAACCGACGGCAGCACCACACCGGCCTCGGCGCGGCGCTCTGGTGTCAAGAGCTTGCTCGTATCGGTCGACGGAACCCAGGTCTTCAACCAGTCGCAGGGGTGTGCGCCGGCTACGGGCAGCTGTCCGCTCCAGGCTGGCCTTGCCCTCTCAACCAGCCAATTCGACGAGGGCCCCCTGGGAGTGACGGCAACCGCCAAGGACCAGCTGGGAGATCAAACCGGTCTGCCGCACAGCCACCAGAAGATCTCTACGGCCACCGTTTACCTCGGTGGACCAGAAGGCACCACCTCGATCACTGGCGGCCCAGGTGGTTACACCGCGGACCCGACTCCGACGTTTACCTACACCTCGACGACCAGCGGTTCCGCTTTCAAGTGCAAGCTGGACAACGGTTCTTGGGTCACGTGCAACCCAGGCGGCTTCACATCGGGCGCCCTCTCCGACGGCGCCCACACTTTTTACGTGAGAAACTGGTACGGCCCGGGCTCGAGCCACCCCGGCCCCGCATCGCGTTCGTTCGTAGTGGATACACAGGGTCCCTCTATCTCGGCGACGGCACCGCTCGATCAAACGTCGTCAGCTACGGCGGGCCGAGGAGTCCTATCCGACGTGACCGCCGCCGATCCGGGGAGCGGTGCGGTGAGAATCACGCTCGCGCTCGACGGAGATGTGCAAGACGAAGTCACGCAATCCTGTCCGAACGGGGCTTGCACGCTCGCGGATGAGCTGGACGCGTATTTCACCTCGGAGGAGACTGAGGGTGAGCGAACGTACGAACTGACCGCTACCGATGCTCTCGGGAACGTGGGCACCAAGTCGGGCACTCTTGTGCTGGACGCGGTCAATCCGATCCTGACCGTCACCGGCGACTTGCCGGACTCCGCTGACGCGTTGCTGACGGGCGATACCGCGGGTGCGACAATCGACATCGATGATTCGCGCGATGAGGACACGGGGGTAGCCCAAGTCCAGGTGTTGGTTGACGGAGAAGTCGATTACACACAGTCCCCGTCGTGCACGTCCGGCTGTCCCTCTACCTATCAGACGGGATATACCTATGACCAAACAGACTGGTCGGAAGGCGCTCATGAGGTGACGATTCTGGCGTCAGATGCCGCCGGCAACACAGCTCGAACGACCTACGAGATAAACGTCACCCCGGACCCTCCTGTCGACAACTGCCCGGCGGTGACGCCGACCCAACAGACGAGCCACGACATCCTGACCGAAACTCAGGCCGTGGGTGGGTTTGCAACGAGTGTGACCGCGCCTTCGATTCCAGCCACCGATCCGGAATCGGATCAAGAACTCAATCCCTATTGGGTAGTGCTGCCGAACGAGGGTGCTCCCTTCATCTCAGAGGGGTCGCTCGCGGACTCGACGGTCGGTAGCGGAGCGGCCGGGGGGTTTGGGATCGACGGCGAATTCTGCCTCATGCCCATGCAGACCACCTCTGATGAAAGCTCGGCGGCGACTGTGTCCCACGAGGGGCCGGATCCCGACGATCCGAACAGTACGGACATGTTCGTTGATGCGGCCGCGTTCCCGAATGTGGCTACGGACACCGATTTGGCGGTTCGACCCACCGCGACGGGTGTGGCCGCGGTCGCCCATCTCCGAGGTGTCCAGGCACCGTCGGCGCTGAGTTGGAAGCTCGGCATCGAGGACGGGCTGGAGCTCCGCGAACTGAGCAATGGTGGTTTGGCGATCATCGATCCCGCTCAAGAGCCGCGGGGGCTGACCGTTCCCGACCGTGACGAGGACGCCGAGAACATCGACAGCATTGGTGACGTCTCCGTCCAACTGGCCGAAGGCACTTTTCAACTTGGATCCGCAGAAGATGAACTCGACGAATTCGTATACAGCGTCATCGCGGCCCCTTATGGCGTCGCCGACGACGGAACGGTCACGGATGCCGCCTGGACGGTTTCGAACGGAGACACGATCACCGTCGACGTTCCGGCCGGCGCGAGGCAGCTGGTCATGCCGACGTTTGACGACTTCAAGGCCAAGGCGCCGAAGCACGTCGTAGCTCACCATGCCTCATGGGAGTTTCCCTCTGCCCTTCCGGCCGTATTGGGCACGTGGGGGTGTGACTTTTCCGAGTCACTTGAGAATGAGCTCAAGGGGAAGAGGGCAAGGAACATGATCGTCGACTTCGGCCCAGCCAGCCGAGATTACAGTGAAGACCCGGGAGTCTTTGGCGCTTTGAATTGGCTGGGCGGCAACGTGTTCGTCTCGAAACAGAAGATCAAGCAGGCGTTGGAAGAAGCCGTCAACGGCTATCGCGACTGCTCTCCGCCGCCCACAGGCGGCCAGAAGATGCGTCTGGTGCTTGGAATGTCCAACGACGGAATAGCCTCCCATCTCGTCAGAAATCACAGCAATCCCCCGTCAGGTGCGGAATTAAATTCATTGCTTCTTGATAACGCAAAAATCGCCGGAAAGATGCTGAACGCAACGATTGGATCGGTCAAAAAGGCAAAGCCAAACGTGACCAATATCGCCTATGGAGTCGCGATGGATACCGAGACCAGCTGGAGTGTGCCTGACCTGGCTCTGAGCATGGCCCGCGGTATGGCGAGCGGACCGTTCCCGGCATTCGACTATGGCACCGCCGGAGGGTGCCGTCTCGAGCAGGAGTGCTGGGATCCCTGGACTCTGGAGGATGTGGCTCACGCTTCTCAGGGTTGGCCAGAGGAAAGCCCTAGCTACATGATCAAGGCACTTCCGGAGATTTACAAGAAAAAGAGCATTCGCGACTGGCTAGCCGTCAAGAACTACATGCTCGAAAACCACTTCAAGTTCCGTTTCGGTGGGGTCACTTTTCAGCATGCCGCCCCGGGGCAAGAATGCTCCACCGATTTTCGAGCTAACGCGGAGTGGGCATGGAGTTCCTTCCACAAGTATGTAGCTCCGAACCTGGAACGCGAACTTGTTCAGTTCGATTGCGCATGGTCTGGAGGAATTCCATGATGCGTATCTGGATGTTCAGCACTATTGCCGCTGGTCTGGTGATTTGCATCGCCGCTCTCGCCCTGAGCTTGCCATCGGATCACTCACAAGGGCAGGGGTCTTCCATAGCAGGGGTCGCGCCCGGCACAGCCGGCACGGTGATGACGGCCGTGGAGCGGGAGAAGGTTGTGGAGCAGCAGGGCGGCCGAACAGAAGAGGTCGGCTATGAGCCGCCTCCTGCGCCGCCAGAGCCGGGGAGGATCGAAGAGGGCGGTTGCGGTTCTTCACGTATCCCGATGACTCACACAAATGTATGGAGTGCGGCTGGGGTAAAGGGAAAGTATTACCTCGCGACTATCGTGTGCGCTGGCGCTTACCGCAAGAACCCCAATACCGGCTACTTTCTCATCGTGAGAAACAGGTTGCCAAGCGCCACCACGAGGTTTCATCGAGCTCTGGTACCGCGTTCCGGTCCGGTGCGTATAACCTGGGCGCCGTTGGGGGATAAGGGTTCGGCCCGTGTATGGGACGCCCACATCAAGTTCGAAAGCAGCCTGGGCACCGTCGGCTATCTCGACCTGGCGGATGATTCGCTTCACATCACCGGGGGTCCGGTAGAGGGGGATTGTCCCGCGGGTACGACCGGTATGCCCCCGAACTGCGTGATCGACAAGGCAAAGCTCGGATATCTCAAGGTGACCCCCGAGAACAGGGTGCTGAAGCGTGGCAAGAAGGCTGTGTTCACCGTGAGAATCGAGAACATTGGTAGAGCGGCGACCAGGAGAGTCAATATCTGCGTCAAGGCATCGAAGAAGCTGGTCAAGGTCAGGAAGTGGTGCCGTGCCACCGGCAAACTACGCGCGGGTGAGTCCGCGAGACGGAAGTTCCGGGTTAGGGTCAAGAGGAAGGCCAGGCAGGGCCGGAAGGTTACCCTCAGGTTCAAGGCCACAGCGGGTGTCGCCGCGAAAAGCGCCCGGGCAACGATCAAGGTCAGGTAGGGAACCGGTGGGAATGACGTGCGAGTTCGTGAACACGAATGGTCAGCCCGTTTAGGCTGATGACATGGACGGGGACGTCGGGCTAGGGAAAACATGCTTCGTTCTGGCGATGGCGGGGATGATGCTCGCGATCGTTGTGACGCATTCGTCGGCGTCTGCCTCGAAGCGTTGCTTCGGCAAGGAGGTGAATCGGGTAACCGGTCCGGGGCAGCTCCGGACCAAGATGAAGGCCGGCGACGTGCTCTGGCTGCGGGCGGGCGTCAGGGTTCGGGCCAAGGCCTTCACGAGAATCTGCGCGGGGAAGGGTCGCCAAGTGGTGTGGGCCGGCAAGGGCCGCGCCTGGGTCTCGACCGGGGCGGGTGACGATGTCATCCGGCTCCAGGAGAGCAGCAATCGCAATCGTGTGGAGGCAGGAGCCGGTGATGATCGGGCTTTCGGAGCGAAGGGTCATGACACCCTGGTGGGTGGCCCGGGCGCGGACGAGATCCGAGGTGCCGGCGGGAACGATCGGATCACGGACACATCCGGGGTCGGCAACCTGCTGTTCGGGGAGGAAGGCTCGGATCGAATCAGCAGCCTCGGCTCAGCGGTCTCTGAGCTGCATGGCGGGAATGGCAGCGACTTCATGTACTCGAACGGAGGCGTCAGTCCGTCCGGCAAGCTGGAGCAGCTGTTCGGGGAGAAAGGCAACGATCACCTCAACGCCGACCGGCCGAACAATCTCGGGCCCGCCTACCTCGATGGTGGCGAAGGTGACGACTGGATGAACGGCACACCAAAGGATGATGTGGCGATCTTCAATTCCGGGATCAAGAAGATCCGGATGGGGAAGGGCGATGATCTGATGGTCGGAAGTGGTCGAGGTAGGACGAGCGTTGAAGGCGGTTCGGGGAGCGACACGATCTCGTACGAGGCATTGATGCCTGCCTCCAACCCCTTCCGGTGGAACGTCGGAGTCAAGGTTAGGCTGGCCGCCGGATATTCCCAAGGGTTCAGTCGGTACGAGCTGGCCGGGATCGAGAACGTGATCGGCTCCAGTTTCAGCGACGAGATTTCGGGGGTGGCTGGTCAGCGCAACGAGATTCATGGGGGCTTGGGTGACGACGTGCTCGTCGGTGACGACTTTGCTCGGATCGTCGAACCGGGGACAGACCTCACACAGGACATGGCGGATGGTGATGTGGTCGATGGCGGGCTCGGTAGCGACGCGTGTATCGGGTTCGCCGTCGTAAAGAGCTGCTTTGAAAACACTCCCGACGAGGTCGGTGATCACGTGGTGGTCAGCATCGAGGAGGGCGGCATCCTGACCGTCCTCGGAACCCCGTCGATAGACACAATCTCGATCGGATATGACCAGAAGGCGGATCAATACATCGTTTCGGTCGCCGCAGGTGCGGTCCCGGCCGGCCTCTGTACGCCGTCGAATCCCGCCGCGACGGTCATCAAGTGTCCCGCGGACATCAACCGGCTCACCGGCATGATGGTCTACGGCGGGCTCGGCGATGACCGGATCAAGCTCGAAACGACCATCCCGGCCAACCTCACCACGACCCTCGACGGCGGCGCGGGCAAGAACTTCATCCAGGGCGGACCGAGCAAAGACTTCATCTCAACCGAAGCCATCAACGATCGAAGCGGCCGGGTTACTGGGGATGGAAGCGCCGGCAGCATCCTCCGCGGTGGCGGAAACCTCGACGTGATTTACGCTAACGACGCGGTCACAGTAGACGGCGGGCCCGGACCGGACGGACTCCGGGTCACCAACCCTTGTCTTGGAGCACGACTCCAAGGTGGGGACGACCCCGACAGCGTCGTGTTCGCCGGGGCGGGGTCGGGTGTGAAGGCCAACCTGGCGAAGGGACACGCCGAATGGCGAACCCGCGCGTGCCCGAGCCGGACCGAGATCGCGGGCGACGTCGAGAAGCTCGAGGGGACAGCGTTCGATGACTGGTTGATTCTCGGGAAGCGGCTACCCCGCCAGCAGGGCAAATCGACCCTGCTCGGTCGCGAGGGGCTCAACGTCCTCGACGCCAAGAACGGCGACAAGAACACGATCACCACCGGCCCCGAGAAGCGCAGCAACACGGTCAAGGCCGACGCGGGGGACAAGATCGTCTGGGGCTGGGGGCTGGCCTCGTTCTAGGCCGGATCGCGCGCCACAGCCGGTACGCCGGAGCGGTAGAGAATGAATACCGAATCATTGGAAGTGAGCTGCGTCGCCACTTCGAAGAAGCGGGAACATTTACAGGGGCACACAGGCGTTCGCGAGTGTTCGTAAGTAGGGGTTCTGGCTCGGCCGCATGGCGGTCTTCCCGGTGATGTCGGCGCTGTTCTTCGCGATGATCTGGCCCGGGTGGTTCCCGAACACGCTGCTGGTGATCGGCGTGGTCATGGCGTTCCTCGCCACCTGGCTCTATGCCCGGGTGGGGCGGGACCAGATCCATCAGGCGAGAGATTCGGCCCAACCGTAAAGCCATAGTTGAAGGTTAGGTCCTGCCCCTATAATGGGGCGCATGCCGTCTACGTCTCATTGTCCCGAGTGTGGATTCGTCAATGCCGAAGCCGCGAACTACTGCCAGAAGTGCGGCACTTTCATCGGTCCGCGCGAAGGGGCTGAAGAGCAGCCTTCGACGACCACCTACCAGGTGGGCGAGACCGGCGAGATCGCCGCGGTCGACATCGAGACCGAAGTCGAACGGACCGGCGCCGCGCTGGTCATCCGCAGTGGCGGTGGGCGTGCCGGCGAGAGTTTCCCGATGAACGAGGACCGGATCGCGATCGGGCGCAGTCCTGACGCCGGCGTATTCCTGGACGACGTGACCGTGTCGCGCAACCACGCGCTGCTCGTCACCCGCGGTGACGGCACCTATATCGACGACCTCGGCTCGCTGAACGGGACCTACGTAAATCGCAGCCGCATCGAGTCGCAGCGGCTCGAAGACGGCGACGAGATCCAGGTCGGCAAGTACAAACTCAGTTACCTGGAGAAATAGTGACCATTTCCGCGGACCAGATGAGCGATGTGCCGCCGGCCGGCCCGGTCCGGCCGCGCAAGGCCCTGACCATCGGCGCCGTCGCCAAGGTGCTGAGCAAGGAATTCGACGACGTATCGATCTCCAAGATCCGTTATCTAGAGGATCAGAAGCTGGTCACCCCGCGACGCACCCAGGGCGGATACCGCCTTTACAGCCAGGCGGATGTCGACCGGCTGCGCACGATCCTCCGGCTTCAGCGCGACGAATTCCTGCCGCTCAGGGTGATCCGCCAGGAGCTGGCCTCCGGGCCTTCGCTCAGCGGCCTCGGCAGCAGCAGTTCTTCGCAGTCGAACACTGCCCGGCGGGCCAAGCTCGTCGGCACCAGCAGCTCGCGCTTCACGCTCGACGAAGTGATCGAGGAAACCGGGGCCCGCCCCGAATTCGTGCGCGAGCTTGCCGACTTCGGGCTGGTCGCCCCGAAGAAGGATGGTGGCGCGGACGTCTTCGACGAGACCGACATGGAAATCGTGCGGGCCGGCAACGAGCTCGCCCGGTCCGGCGTCGCGGCCCGCAACCTCAAAGTTTTCAAGACTTCGGCCGACCGTGAAGTGCAGTTGATCGAAGCGCTGCTCGCACCCAAGCTGATCTCACGCAACCCGCAACGCCGCAAGGAAGCGGTCGAGAGCCTGGAACGCATGGCTTCGGTGCTGAGCGAACTGAAACACGCGCTCCTGGTGCGCGATCTGCGCCGGCTCGCCGACACCTGATCGCCGCCGTGCCCAGCGTCAGCCGTAGACAAGTCCTGCCCGCCGATCCCGACAGCGTCTACGACGTGATCAGTGACCCGCGCCGTCTCACGGACTGGTGGCCCCGCGTCACCCGGGTCGAAAACATGGACGGCAAGCCCGGCACAACACGGACCCAGTGGACGAACGTGCTCGCCGCGGACTCCGGACGCAAGCTCCGGATGGATTACCGCTGTGTCGGCGCGACCCGGCCCGAGCGCTACATGTGGGAGCACGAGCTGAGCGGCACGCCGTTCGAAGAGCACCTGCAGAACCAGACGACCGAGGTCCGGCTCAGCCCGGGCAATGGCGGCACGGAAATCACCCTCACCGCCAGCCATACGCTGCGCGGCAGCGCGCGCCTGGCCGGTTTCATGATGAGAAAGACCCAGAAGCAGATGCTCGATCAGGCACTTGCCGCCCTGGGCACCGTTTTTGAAGAACCGGCAGCCTCAAGTGAAGGCGACGGCCAATGACCGCGGAGCCGCGCCGCGACACGCGGTGGTGGGGCTGGGGCAGGGCCGACGAGGAGGCCGAGCTCTCTCCGGCAGCCGAAGCGATGCTCAACGGGCGCGAAATCCTGCCGCCGGAATCGGCTGAAGTGCCGCCGCTTGAATCGGTCTCGATCCCCGACGCTGAGGTCATCCCGGATGAGATTTCGAGGATCGCCGGTCCGGGCAACGTGCTCACCGGCCATGAAGACCGGATCCGTCACGCGGCCGGTCAGAGCTATCTGGACCTGCTCGAAAAACGCTCGGGCCGGATCAGCCAGGCTCCCGACGCGGTCGTGGTCATCCCCACCTCTGACGCGATCGTGCCGCTGCTCGAAGCCTGCTCAAGGCTCGGCATCGGCGTGGTTCCGTTCGGCGGCGGTACCAGCGTCGTCGGCGGCATCGCTCCTGACAAGGGCTCGTTCGACCGGGTGATCAGCCTCGACACCGTGAATCTTAACTCGGTCGAAGTCGACGAAAGATCATTGACCGCCCGGGTGGGAGCCGGCCTGCGCGGCCCGGAAGCTGAAGCTCTGCTCGCGGCCAGCGGTTTCACGATCGGCCACTATCCCCAGTCCTTTGAATACGCGACGGTCGGCGGCTTTGCCGCAACCAGGTCGGCCGGCCAGTCATCGAGCGGCTACGGCCGGTTCGATTCACTGGTCAGCTCCGTCCGGCTCGCGACGCCTGCCGGAGAGCTCTCGACCCTGGATACTCCGCATACGGCGATCGGCCCGGCCCTGCGGGAACTGGTGATCGGCTCGGAGGGGATCTTCGGGGTGATCCCCGACGTCGACGTGCGCATCCGCCCGGTGCCGGTTGCCACCCGTTACGAGGCCTGGATCGCCGGCAGCTTCGCCGAAGGCAACGAGATCATCCGCCGCCTCGCCCAGGACGACCGCCTGCCGACCATCGCGCGGGTCTCCGACGAGGACGAGACGGCCACTTCACTGACTATGTCCGCACCCGGAGGGGTTACCGGGGATCTGTTCCGGCGGTACCTGAAGGTGCGAGGGCGCTCCGACGGTGCCCTCATGATCGCCGGCTTCGAAGGCACGTCCGACCGGGTTCGGGTTCAACGCGCCGATACGGCAAAAGCCCTGAGGAAGGGCGGAGCGGTCTACCTCGGCCAGTCCGCAGGCAAAGGCTGGCAGAAGGGCCGGTTCCACGGCCCCTACCTGCGTGAAACCCTGCTCGACCACGGGGCCCTGGTCGAGACCCTGGAAACCGCGCAGCAATGGAGCGCCCATCCCGCGCTCTACCGCGGGGTCAAGGACGCCCTCGAAAGCGAGATGGCGGCCCAGGGAATGAAAGGCGTGGTCATGTGCCACCTCTCGCACGCCTACCGCGACGGCGCCTCCCTCTACTTCACCGTGATCTCGTCACCCGGCCGGGACGGCGGCGCCGCAGCCTGGCCGCCGGTCAAGGCCGCCGCCTGCAAGGCGATCCGGTCACTGGGCGGCACGCTGTCCCACCATCACGCCACCGGCCGCGACCACACGCCTTATCTGGCGGGTGAGATAGGGGAGCTCGGCATCGAGGCACTCGCCGGAATCAAGGAACGGCTGGATCCCGCCGGGATCATGAATCCGGGCAAGCTCGTGCCGGTTAAGGCTGGGTAGTTCCGGTCGACTGCGGCGCCGTACACGTTGCCGAGACCGAGTCCTTGAGCGACTGGTCCATCGAAACGGGGCCCTCGAACACTGTCTTACCCTTGTAATCCGGCAGGCTGTCGAGCTTTCCTGAGACCGCTTGGTTCGTCTGGGCGAGCACGTCCTGCCGCTCGGACGCGTCAAGCCGGGACAGCTTGAAGTCCGGAAAGATGTCGGTCGCGATCGAGCAAAGCACAACGGCAGGGATCAGGATCGTCTTGCTGATCGTCCCGTCTTTTTTGACTTCTGTTTCATCAAGTGGGAAAGAACCGACGGAACCATCGGCCCAGAGGACGTAGCTGCTGTTGTCCTCACTCGGAGCCAACTCGGTGAACTCGAGACGCGCGGCAAACTGGTCTTGGGTCTGTCCGAGCTGGACCTTGCCCGTGCCGGTCTGGCTGCCGACCGGTTGGAGGATTGCCTGAACGCTTTCGGCGTCGGCAGGCGTCTTGCCCGAATCGTCATCGCCGCCGCCGATAGCGCCGCTCAGGAAAAGGATAAGCACGGTGACGAGCAGGGCCGCGAAAAGCAGACCCGCGATCATGCGCCTCTGCGAACCGGTCAGGGGTACGCCTGACCGGGATTCGCCATCGGACTTGGCGGGGCGGCTGCGCTTTGACGGGGCGGATCGTGAGGTGAGACCGCGTTTGGCGGGGGTGACCTTGCCGCCGGCCACCTTGGGCAGGTCCGCGCCGGGTACGAGGAGCCGCAGTTGGTCGGACAGGCTCGAGGCGGTGTCGGCTGCCTCCGGGTTGTCAGCCAGCTCCCGGGCGACGTCGGCCCGGGCGATCGGATCGCTCTGGCCGAGCAGGTAGTCGGTCAGGTTGACGTCGGTGTCGGGGTCGCTGCCGTTGATTTCTGTGAGCGCCTGGTGGGCACGGTCACGCACCTCGGACTCATCGATCCCGAGCAGTCCGGAAATGTCGTTGTAGGACTTGCCGCGTCCGAGCAGGAGCTGGAGCAGGGTCCGACTGTCCTCACTAAGGGCCATCCGCCGAAACTCTATGGGTTTATGATTATCGGCAGATGCCCGACGTGACCCTTCCCGACTCGCCCTTCGACCTCCTGCTCGGGACCGAATGGGTGTCGTCAGACCCGGACAAGGCGGTTGTCCGCCTGCCGATGAAGGACGAGCACCGCCAGCCGATGGGAATCATGCACGGCGGAGTCATGGCTTCGATGGTCGAGAGTCTCTGCTCGATGGCGACCGCGACCGCAGTGGTGACCGACAACCGCGTGGCCATGGGACAGAGCATCTCGGTGAACCTGCTGCGACCGGTATCGAGTGGCGGAATCGAAGTCGAGGCTGAAGCCGTCCATCGGGGACGCATGACCTGGGTCTGGCGCGCCACGATCCGGGACTTCGAAGGCCGCACCTGCGCCATGGCGCAAATGACGATGGCGATTCGTGATGCACCCGAGGGCGTCGACCTCGGCTTCCTCGTCAAGGAGTAGCCGGACCCGACAACAAGGGTCAGTCGGCGTGCCAGGGCCGGTATTGATTCGTGATCGGCATGCGACGGTCGCGCCCGAAGCCTTTGGTGGTGATCCGCAGTCCCGGGGGAGACTGGCGCCGTTTGTATTCGGCCCGATCGACCATCGCCACGATTTCGGCAACGATGTCAGCGGGCTCACCCGCGGCGACGATCTCGGCTGGTCCCTGGTCCTCTTCGACATATAGCCGGAGGATGCGGTCAAGCACCTCGTAGCCGGGCAGTGAATCCGAATCCTTCTGATCGGGCCGCAGCTCGGCGGAGGGCGGGCGGACGATGATGTCCTCGGGGATCACCGGCGACATCCTGTTGCGATAGCGGCAGAGATCGTAGACGAGGGTTTTCGGCACGTCCTTGATCGGCGCCAGGCCGCCGGCCAGATCGCCATAGAGCGTCGAATAGCCGACCGAGGTCTCGCTCTTGTTCGCAGTCGTCAGGACCAGCCAGCCACGGCTGTTCGAGAGAGCCATCAGCAGGTTGCCGCGGATGCGCGCCTGGAGGTTCTCGGCGGCGACCCCTGTTGCATCGTCTCCGAGCAGTTCGTCATAGGCGGCCATCGGGCCGGCGATCGGGATCTCGATCATCTCGGTTCCGAGCCTCGCCGCCATCTCACGGGCGTCGTTCTGCGTGCCAACCGCGGAATGCCGAGAAGGCATCACCACACAGGTAACTCGGTCGGACCCGAGCGCGTCAGTGGCGAGCGCGGCGACCAGGGCCGAATCGATCCCGCCAGAGAGGCCGATGCCGACGTGCGCGAACCCGTTCTTGGTGACGTAGTCACGGAGGCCGGTGACCAGGGCGGTGTAGACCTCGTCGAGGTCTTCCATCCACGGTGAAGGTTCAGTCGCCCGGTCGCAGATCAACAGGTCTTCGGTGAACTGGCCGGCACGCGAGAGGACCGTGCCGTCGGGTGCGATCAGAACGCTGCCGCCGTCGAAGATCAGTTCGTCCTGGCCGCCGACCGTGTTGACCATCGCCACGTGGCGGTTCTCACGGATCGCTACCTGCCGGAAGATCTCCTCCCGCTGGCCGGCCTTGCCCCGGTGATAGGGCGAAGCCGAGAGGTTGACGATCAAATCGGCGCCCGGCGCCAGCCGCTGCGCCACCGGCGACTTGGGGTCCCAGCAGTCCTCGCAGATGGTGAGGCCGACGATGCTGCCGGCCACTTCGCCCATCAGAGGATCCGCCCCGTCGCGGAAGGTCCTGAACTCGTCGAAGACCCCGTAGTTCGGAAGCAGGCGCTTGTGGTAGACGGCTCGCACCTTCCCGTCCTCGAGCACCGCGGCCGCATTGGCGGCGATCGCCACGCCGACCGGGTCGGTCACCGGATTGGCGAATCCGACCACCGCGGTGATTCCTTCGACCCCGGCGGCGAGCTCTGCCACCTGGAGTGCGTTGGCGCGGATGAAATCGGGCCTCAGATAGAGATCCTCCGCCGGATAGCCGGTCATGCAGAGTTCGGGGAAGACCACCAGCTCGGCTCCGGCTGTCTTGGCCTTCTCGATCCAGTCCGCGACCAGCGCCGCGTTGCCGTCCAGATCGCCGACCGTGGGGTTGATCTGAGCGAGGGCTGTACGGGGAATCGTGGCCACGGGGGAATTATCACCGCTTCATTCCGAAAATCGCCCCACGGGTGATTAATTGCTGCAAACGGGCATGTGAGCCTGCTCACACCGCCGGTACTCCGGAACCTCTTCACTGTTGCTTCCTAACAGAACACTCACATAACGCCGAACCGCCACTAACAATTCTGGCGGGCGGGGGACCCAGACGCAGCCGCTGATCAATGGAGCGGAGGCACGGGGCGAATTCAGCGGTGATCCGCTGATAACGGGCAGCCACAGCTCGTGAGTCCGACAGCTAACCCCGCAGGCGAACAAAGGAGAAACAACTGATGATTTCGACAAGGACCCTGAGGTCCGCTTTTCTGATGCTCTGCGCCGTTTTCTCGATAAGCGCGCTCGCCTCGACGGCTTCTGCCGCCAAGCCGGCGACGACCCTGAAGGTCAAGGTCGCTCCGAAGCAGGCAAGCGTCGGCAGCCCGGTCAAGGTGCGCGGCAACAGCGGCTCGACCGGACGCAAGACGGTAAATCTGCTCTTCCGTGATGCCGGGACCGAGTCCTGGGACCACCTGAAGAAGATCACCACCGATGAGCGCGGCCTGTACTCGACCGCCGTGACTGCCCGTTCAAGCGGCGGACTCAAGGTCAGCACGCCTGCCGGTGAAGAATCACCACCGCGCACGCTCAAGGTCCGCAGCACGCTCAAGGTCCGCGGTGTCCACCGTTACGTGAAGCTCGGCGACAAGCTGGGTATCCGCGGCATCGTCAAGCCGCGCGGCGTCCGCCGGATCAAGATCGTGATCAAGGGCGCGGGCGAGACCATCCGCACCACGACCAAGCGCCACGGTGGCTTCGCGGCCAGTTGGCGCCCGAAGACCTCGGGCACCTACCGCGTGCGTGTGTTCAGCGCGAACAACTCCGAAGCAATCGGTGACGAGAGCCATCGGTTCAAGGTCTACGGACTGCGCCCGTCCGGTGCCTCGTACTACGGCCCTGGCCTGTACGGCAACGGTGTCGCCTGCGGCGGCACGCTGACCCCGAGCACGATCGGCGTCGCCAACAAGACGCTGCCGTGTGGCACCAAGGTGACCATCCGTTACCACGGTCACACCGTGGTCGCCCCGGTCATCGACCGCGGCCCCTACGTGGCCGGCAGGGACTACGACCTCACTGAAGCCGTGAAGAACAAGCTGGGCTTCGGCGGAGTTGGCACAATCTGGACCAACAAGTAGGCCGCGAAGCGGTCTACCGCGGGGGCGGGCAAAACACGACCAGGAGAACAAGCCTCGTGTTTTTGCCCTCTCTCCGCTATCGCAGTTCTGCATCAAGCACCTGATTTGCCTTCGGGCAAATCAGGTGTTCGATTTTCTGGACGCCCTGGAATACAAGGGGAGTGGACTGGCATAATCGATTTATGGCTTCCCCCGAATCCAAGAACCTTGAGGCTATTTCCAAGGCCATTGATCAGCACAACACCAGCTGCGCTTATCCGGCGGCTGAGGTGCGGATGAATCCTTTCGAGATCGAACGCCTCGGCTGGGAAGAGATCCGGGGATTGCCGATCGTCGGCGACCCGGATCTCGGAACCGGCCGGTTCCGAATCATCTGCTCAAGGGACATGGACGGCGAAAGCCTCGAGGAAGAAGTGACTGAGGCGATTGGCCAGGAGCAGGAGATCTCAGTCCCGGTCCCCGCTGCGCCGAACATCAACAACTAGTCGGGCTGCCGTGGGGCGCGGTCCGGGTACCCCTGTCCAGGATGCGGCCTGCCGTGCCTGGCCAAAACGATTCTGTGCCGCGTTTTGGTCCTATATGCACTGAACGCGGCAAAGAATCCCTGGCCGGGTCAAACGTCGTTCCAGAAATCGACTCCCAGGTCCGTTAGCCACTGTTGGACCTCGATGTTGATCCGGTAGAACTCTCCCGTCCAGATCAGTACTCCCATCGTGATCAGGATCACTCCTCCGATTGCGATGATCACGTTGTAATGGCGCTTCACCACCGCGAAGGCCGTGGTCATCCGGTTGAAGGCAACGGCAGCCAACAGGAACGGTATCGCCAGACCGGCCGAATAGACAGCCAGGAGCAGGGCTCCGCGCGCGGCCGAATCGGTGAGCGATGCCGCTGAGAGGATCGCTCCGAGGGTTGGCCCGATGCAGGGGGTCCAGGCGACGGCGAAAGCGGCGCCGGCGACGATCGGCCCGCCCTTGCCGGCCCGGGCCATGAGAGCGTCGAAGTGCCACTCGCGGTTGAGCTTCAGCACGAAGAACGAGGCCACGAAGAGGATGCCCATCAGGATGATCAGCGCCGCCGCGATCTTGTCGAGCAGCTCCCGGTGGTCGCTCAGGGTCGAGCCGATCTTGGTCGCGGTCAGACCGAGCAGGATGAAGATCGTCGAGAAGCTGGCGCAGAAGAAGAGGCTCGGAACGAGCACCTTCCTCCAGCCGGCGTCGTCTAGCTCGTCGGGCGAGATCCCGGAGACCGCCGACAGGTAGCCGGGCACCAGCGGCAGGACGCAGGGGGAGAGGAAGGAGACCAAACCCGCAAGGAGGGCCGCGAACAATCCGACTCCGGCGGCGGGGTCTGTGGTGGCCAGGAGGTCCAAGGGAGACAAAGCGTAGTCGGGCGACGGTCCGGGCACCGCTGCTGCGGCGGTAGATTGAGGGGACGAGCCCGATGACCGAAGGAGAGACCGTGAGTGAACTTGAGCGTCCGCTGAATGGAGAAGTAGTGCTGATCACCGGTGGAGCTGGTGGAATCGGCTCGGCTACGGCCCGGGCGCTGGTACGTGCCGGGGCACGTGTTGCACTCGGTGACCTCGATCACGCCGCAGCCGAGCAGTTGGCTGACGACCTCGGCCCGGGTAACATCGGCGGCCGCGTTGACGTGACCGACATCGAGTCCTTCGAAGCTTTCGCCGAACGTGCCGAAACCGAAGTCGGACCGATCAGCGCCCTGATCAACAACGCCGGCGTGATGATCCTCGGTCCGCTCGACGAAGAGACCGCTGCGGTCACGGCGACCGAGATCGCAGTCAACCTCACCGGAGTCATCAACGGCACCAAGATCGCGATGAAACTGATGAAGCCGCGCCGACGCGGACGAATCGTGAACATCGCCTCGCAGGCAGGCAAGGCGGGCTTTCCCGGTGGCGCGACCTACTGCGCGACGAAGTTCGCCGTGGTCGGCCTTTGTGACGCAGTTCGCAACGAGCTCCACAACACCGGAGTGGGGGTCACCTGCGTCATGCCCGCAGCCGTGGACACGGAACTCGGCGCCGGACTGAGCCAGGCTCGCGGCGTCGATCTGCTGAAGCCGGAAGAGGTGGCCGACGCGATCACCCGAGCCATCGCAAGGGGCGAGAGCGAGGTCTATCTGCCGCGGTTCACGAGGCTCCTGACCTCACCGATCGCGCTCCTGCCGGCCGGTGGCCGGGACTTCTTCCTGCGGGCTTTCAAGGCCGACGAAGTCCTCACCAAAGTCGACACCGCAGGACGCGCCGAATACCAGGAGAAAGCCTCCAAGGCGGGCTGAGGCGGGTCCGTCTCGCAGCTGATCCAGATGCCCGTTCGAAGATTTGGACGGCGGAACAGGTAAAACCGGCTTGCCTCCGGTATCGTGAACAGGTGGACTGGCTCCGGCCGGATGGCGGTTTTCACCGCTGAAACCACCCCATTCCGACCACCCGTATAGCCCGCGCCGGCACTGGAAGCGCAAAAAATGACCGAATTCGTCACGTCGTTGCCGTCCTCGGACGGACTCTACGACCCCACATTTGAACATGATGCCTGCGGAGTCGCAATGGTTGCGCGACTCGATAACGAGGCACGCCATGACATCGTTTCGAACGGTCTGCTCGCCCTCGAGAACCTCGAACACCGCGGTGCCGCGGGAGCTGACGCAAGCACTGGTGACGGCGCCGGCATCCTGCTCCAGATCCCGGATCTCTTCTTCCGGGAGGAAGCCGGGTTTACCCTGCCTCCGGTCGGCCAGTATGGCGTCGGCATGTGCTTCCTGCCGCAGGATGATGCGAAGCGAGCCGAACTCATCGAGATGATCTCGAAGGAGATCGAAGCCGAAGGCCAGACGCTCCTCGGGTGGCGGGACGTCCCGATCGACACCGGCCACGTCGGCGAGACCGCGAACCTCAGCCGGCCGCACGTCTCCCAGGTCTTCGTTGGTGCGGGCGACTCACTCGCCGGCGACCAGGATGCGTTCGAGCGGAAGCTCTACGTCATCCGGCGGGTCTGTGACATCGTGGCCCATAGCGAGTTCTACTTTGCGTCCTTCTCCTCACGGACGATCGTCTACAAAGGCATGCTCACCTCCTACCAGGTACCCGGCTTCTATCCGGAGCTGCGCGACGAACGGGTGCGCTCGGCGATGGCGCTGGTCCACTCCCGCTTCTCGACCAACACCTTCCCCAGCTGGGCCCTGGCCCATCCGTTCCGCCTGATCGCGCACAACGGCGAGATCAACACGCTGCGCGGCAACATCAACTGGATGCGGGCCCGCGAGTCGGAGCTCGCCTCGGAGCTCTTCGGCGACGACCTCGACAAGGTGGTGCCGGTCGTCCGTCCCGACGGCTCGGACTCCGCCACCTTCGACAACGTGCTCGAGCTGCTGATGCTCGCCGGCCGCTCGCTGCCACACGCGGCGATGATGATGATCCCCGAGGCCTACCGCGACCGCGAAGACCTCTCCGAGGAGCTCAAGGGCTTCTACGCCTTCCACTCCTGCCTGATGGAGCCGTGGGACGGACCCGCCGCGGTCTGCTTCACCGACGGCCGTGTGATCGGCGCGACACTCGACCGCAACGGCCTCCGGCCCGGACGCTGGGTCGAGACCAAGGACGGCATGGTCGTACTCGGTTCCGAGATCGGCCTGCTCGACATCAAGCCGGACGAGATCAAGCGCCTCGGCCGCCTGCAGCCCGGCAAGCTCTTCCTGGTCGACCTCGAGAAGCACATGATCGTCGAGGACGACGAGGTCAAGCGGGAGATCGCGACGCTCCAGCCCTACGGAGAGTGGTTCGACCGGTCCTCGGTCCACTTCGACGACCTGCCGACGGCCTACGTGACCATGACCGGCGTCCAGCCGACGCCGCGCCGCCAGCTCGCCTTCGGCTACACCCAGGAGGACCTGCGCGTCCTGATCGCACCGATGGCCGCCACCGGTGCCGAGCCGACCGGCTCGATGGGCAACGACACCGCGCTTCCGGTGCTCTCCGACAACCGCCCGCCGCTCTACAGCTACTTCAAGCAGCTCTTCGCGCAGGTGACCAACCCGCCGGTCGACCCGATCCGCGAGGAAGTTGTGATGAGCCTCGCCGTCGGAGTCGGCTCCGAGCAGAACCTGCTGACCGAGACCGAGCAGCACGCGCATCAGCTGTGCCTCGACCAGCCGATCCTGATGAACCAGGAACTCGAAACGATCCGCCATGTCAACCACGACATCTTCCGCGCGGACACGATCGACATCACCTGGGACGTCGCCGAAGGCCGGGAAGGACTCGCCCACCGGATCCAGGCCGTGTGCGAAGAGGCCGAAGAGGCGATCGAGAGCGGCTACAACATCCTGATCATCTCCGATCGCCGGATGGGTCCCCGCCGCGTACCGATCCCCGCGCTCCTGGCCGTCGCCGCGGTCCACCACCACCTGGTCCGGGCCGGCACTCGCCTCAAGGCCGGCATGGTCCTCGAATCCGGTGAGCCGCGCGAGGTCCACCACATGGCGACGCTGATCGGCTACGGCTGCAGCGCGATCAACCCGTACCTGATGCTCGACAGCGTCGACGAGCTCGTGGTCCAGGGCCTCGTGCCCGATATGGACTCGCCGGACCGCGCCCAGCGGAACGTCGTCAAGGCGATCGGCAAGGGGCTGCTCAAGACGATTTCGAAGATGGGCATCTCGACGATCCAGTCGTACTGCGGCGCCCAGATCTTCGAAGCGGTCGGACTTGAAAAGGCGCTGATCGACCAGCACTTCACGGGCACGGCTTCTCGAATCGGTGGCATCGGCCTCGAGGTGATCGCGGCAGAGACCCTCGACCGCCACAACGCGGCCTACCCGAGCAGCCACGAAGACCTGCTGCCGGTCGGTGGTATCTACGCCTGGCGGCGCGACGGCGAGTTCCACCAGTGGAACCCCGAGACCATCGCCTTGATCCAGCACGCGGTGCGAGGGGTCGGTGGCGACGCCCAGGAGAAGTACGACGAGTTCGCAGAGCAGGTCAACGACACCGCGGTCAAGAAAGCGACCTTGCGCGGCCTCTTCAAGCTGAGTGACTCACAGGATCCGATCCCGCTTGAAGAAGTAGAACCGGCCACAGAGATCGTGAAGCGGTTTGCGACCGGCGCGATGTCGCTCGGCTCGATCTCACGTGAATCCCACGAGAACCTCGCAATCGCGATGAACCGCCTCGGCGGCAAGTCGAACACCGGCGAGGGCGGGGAGGACCCGGTGCGCTTCGAGGCCGACGCCAACGGCGACAGCCGCCGGTCGGCGATCAAGCAGGTCGCTTCAGGCCGCTTCGGTGTGACCATCCACTACCTGTCGAATGCCGATCAGCTCCAGATCAAGATGGCCCAGGGCGCCAAGCCCGGCGAGGGTGGCCAGCTGCCCGGCCACAAGGTCGACAAGTACATCGGCTCGGTCCGTCACACGACGCCGGGCGTGACCCTGATTTCTCCGCCGCCGCACCACGACATCTATTCGATCGAGGACCTCAAGCAGCTGATCTACGACCTGCGCTGCGCCAACCCCAAGGCTTCGGTCTCGGTCAAGCTCGTCGCCGAAGTCGGCGTCGGCACGGTCGCCGCCGGTGTGGCCAAGGCCAACGCCGACCATGTCCTGATCTCCGGTCACGACGGCGGCACCGGCGCCTCACCGCTCTCGTCGATCCAGTCGGCCGGCATCCCCTGGGAGATCGGCCTCGCCGAGACCCAGCAGACCCTGATCAAGAACGACCTTCGCTCCCGGATCCGGGTTCAGACCGACGGACAGCTGAAGACCGGCCGCGACGTGGTCATTGCGGCTCTCCTCGGCGCGGATGAATACGGCTTCTCGACCGCACCCCTCATCGCAACCGGCTGCATCATGATGCGCGCTTGCCACCTCAACACCTGCCCGGTCGGCATCGCCACCCAGGATCCCGAGCTGCGCAAGCGTTTCCAGGGACAGCCCGAGCACGTCGTCAACTACTTCTTCTTCGTCGCCGAAGAGGCCCGCCGGATCATGGCCGAGCTTGGCGTCCGGACCTTCGACGAACTTATCGGCCGCACCGAACTGCTCCGGGCCGACGACGCGGTCGAACACTGGAAGGCCCGCGGGATCGACCTCAGCAACGTGCTGGCCTACCCCGAAGGTGTTCCGGTCGACGCCGCCCGGCGACAGATGATCGATCAGGAATCGCCGCTCGATGACAACCTCGACTGGAAGCTGATGGACGAGGCGAAGGGTGCGATCGAAGACGGCACTCCGGTCGAGTTCGAAGCCGTGGTCAAGAACATCGACCGCTGCGTCGGCGGAATCCTCTCGAACGCGGTCGCCGTACGTCACGGCGCCGCCGGCCTCGAGGAAGACACGATCAAGATCAACATGATTGGCAACGCCGGGCAGTCCTTCGGCGGCTGGCTGGCCCCCGGGGTCTCCTTTTCGCTCCGTGGCGGAGTCAATGACTACGTCGGCAAGGGTCTTTCGGGCGGCACCATTTCGGTCGCTCCGCCGGAAAACATCACCTACGTGCCCGAGCACAACGTAATCGTCGGCAACACGGCGCTCTACGGCGCGACCAAGGGCCGGGCCTTTTTCCGCGGGATCGGCGGCGAGCGCTTCGCCGTACGCAACTCCGGCGCCACCGCCGTGATCGAAGGCGTCGGCGACCATGGCTGCGAATACATGACCGGCGGCCAGGTCGTCGTACTCGGGCCGACTGGTCGCAACTTCGCCGCCGGCATGAGCGGCGGCATCGCCTACGTGCTTGACGAGAACGGCAAGTTCGAGCAGCGGGTCAACCCGACCATGCTGAACCAGCTCGAAGTGCCCGACGAAGCCGATCTGATCGAGCTGCGGGGCCTGATCGAAGAGCACGGCCGCCGCACCGGATCCAAGGTCGCGGACCGCCTGTTGAACAGCTGGGCCGAAAGCTCATCCCGGTTCGTGAAGGTCTTTCCGGCCGACTACAAACGCGTTCTGGCCGAGCTTGAGTCGGAGACTCAGGCCGCTGACACTGACATCCGTGAAAACGGGGCGATCGAAGTGATCGGCGAACCTCAGCCCGTCTCCGCGGACCGGGAGGCCTGACCATGGGCAAGCTTGGCGGATTCCTCGAGATCCATCGCGTCGGTATCCCGTATCGGGACGCGGGTGAACGTGTCAACGACTACGGCGAGTTCGTCGAGACGCGGAGCGACGAAGAGCTCTCGGACCAGGGCGCCCGCTGTATGGACTGCGGCGTCCCGTTCTGCCACAACGGCTGCCCGCTCGGCAACCTGATCCCCGACTGGAACGACCTTGTCTACCACGGCCGCTGGCAGGACGCAATCCGTCAGCTTCACGCCACCAACAACTTCCCCGAGTTCACCGGACGCCTGTGCCCAGCCCCCTGCGAAGCCGCCTGTGTGCTGGAGATCCGCGAGAACGAAGCGGTGACGATCAAGCAAATCGAGCAGACCATCGTCGACCGCGCCTGGAAGGAAGGCTGGATCCGCCCGCGCCCGCCGAAGCGTGAGACCCTGCGCACCGTAGCCGTCGTCGGCGCCGGGCCCGCGGGAATGGCGGCCGCCCAGCAGCTCCGCCGCGCCGGTCATTCCGTGGTCCTCTACGAGCGCGACGAAGCCGCCGGAGGCCTGGTCCGCTTCGGCGTACCCGACTTCAAGATCGAGAAGACCGTGGTCGAGCGCCGGGTCCAGCAGCTGATCCACGAAGGGGTCGTGGTCAAGTGCGGCGTCGACGTCGGCGTCGACATCACGGTCGAAGAACTGAACTCCAGCTACGACGCCGTCGTCCTTTCCACCGGATCCCGGGTCCCGCGCGACCTGCCGGTTCCCGGGCGCGAACTCGACGGGGTCCACTTCGCGATGGACTATCTCTACATCCGGAACCGCTGGCTGGCGACCGAGGTCGGACCGAAGCCCCTGGCCACACCGCCTCCCGCCGGGAACATCACGGCCGCGGGCAAGAACGTCGTGGTCATCGGCGGCGGCGACACCGGAGCCGACTGCGTTGGTAATTCGATCCGTGAAGGAGCGAAGCAGGTGGTCCAGCTCGAGCTGCTCCCCGAACCGCCGGAGTCCCGGCCCGACGACCGCACCCCTTGGCCGCTCTGGCCCCAGAAGTACCGCCTTTCCTACGCGATGGAGGAGGCTCTGCGTGTCGACAGGGGCGAGCAGGACTTCTCGATTACAACGACACACCTGAGCGGCGAGAACGGTCAGGTCAAGACACTTCACGCCGCCCGCGCCGAAGAAGCACCGCCCTTCGGTCCGGTAGAGGGAACGGGCTTCGAGATCGAGGCCGACCTCGTCCTGCTGGCAATGGGATTCCTCCATCCGGAGCAGGAGCTGCTCGATCGTCTGGGTGTCGACAAGGACGGGCGCGGCAACATCAAGGCCGGCACCTACGAGACTTCAGTCCCCGGCGTGTTCGCCGCGGGTGACGCCCGCCGCGGCCAGTCGCTGATCGTCTGGGCGATCAACGAAGGACGCCAGTGCGCACGCATGGTTGACCGTTATCTGGACCAACTGGAAGGCATTCCGACGGGCCCGGAGATCCACACCGGCAACGTCGAACCCGCTGACAGCGGTCCCGAGGGCCCGCCGAGCCACGTCTCACCAGGGATGGGTCCCGACCCCGACGTCTCCGCCGGCCGCGCCCTCGAAACCTGAATCAGCCTTCTGGATCGGCGGGCGGTGGGCTGGTCCGCCTGGTCAGCAGGATCGATCCGAGTACGGCACTGATCAGCGACGCTGCAAATATCCCCATCTTCGCGACGTCAACCGTTTCCGGCACGTCATAGGCGAGCCCGGAAATGAAGAGGGAAACGGTGAAACCGATGCCGCCCAGAGCCGCGATGCCCCAGATGTGGGCGGTCTCGACCCCCTCGGGCACCTTTCCGAGGCCAAACCGTTCAGCCGCGAAGGTCGCCAAGCTGATGCCGAAGAGTTTGCCCAGGATCAAGCCGAGTGCGATGCCCCAGAAGACCGAACTGGCCACTGCATCGCCAGCGATCGTCGCATTGATGACGATGCCAGCATTGGCCAGGGCAAACAGCGGAACGATTATCAGGCTGCTATAGGGGTGGAGTCCGTGTTCGAGGTCCTCCAGGACCCGCTTGCGGCCCTCGACCGGCCGCGCCGGGGTCATCAGGCCGAGCAGCACCCCGGCGATGGTCGCGTGGACACCCGATTCGAAGAAACCCAGCCAGACGACCAGTCCGACCATGGCGTAAAGGGCAATTCGTGATACACCGAATCGGCGCATGAGGGCAATGCCACCCAGGGAGCCGACGCCAAGGGCCAGCCAGGCAAAGCTGATCCCGTCGGTGTAGAAGAACGCGATCACTGTGATCGCGAAGATGTCGTCGACGATGGCAATGCTCAGGAGGAGCAGCCGAACTCCGGAGGGGATCCGATCACCGAGCAGGGCCAGCACTGCCACCGCGAAAGCGATGTCGGTAGCCATCGGGATCGCCCAGCCGTCAACGCCGTTGCCGGTGGCATTCAGGGCGAGAAAGATCAGCGCCGGCAGGGCCACGCCGCCGGCTGCGGCGATGATCGGCAGAGTCGCCTTGGCCCGGTCGTTCAACTCGCCCACGATTAGTTCCCGCTTGATCTCAAGGCCCACTACGAAGAAGAAGATCACCATCAGGGCGTCGTTGACCCAGTGCTGAAGATCTTCGGAGATCGAGAAGTTGCCGACGCCGATGGTCAGCGTCGAGTGCCAGAACGATTCGTAGGTATCGCCGAACGGCGCGTTGGCCCAGATGACCGCGGCCACAGCCGCAACCAGGAGGACCACGCCTCCCGAAACCTCGCTGCGGATGAAGTCAGAGCCGGCGTCCTTCCAGCTGACGTCGGGATCTGTGATCGGGTTATCCACGATCAGGCGATCCTGAGAGACCTTCAGCCATCAGGGGCCCCGGCCGCCGGAGTACCGGGCGGTGGGGCGGGGCCTCTGCTTGCCGAAGCCTTGCCTTCGATCGGGACGTCCGGGCCTCCCATGACGTCGCTGCCGAAGACCACATCTCCAACGGCCTTCACTCTCGACGCGACTTCGCGGATCGAACTCTTCAGGCTCTGAGCGCCATAGGTATGGAGGTCGGAAGTGACGCCTTCAGCATCGAGGCCGGCGGCATCGGCCAGGTACAGAGCCCTCTTCATGTGAAAGCCCTGGGTCACGACGAGGGCGTCGGACACCTTGAAAACGTCATGTGCCCGGACCATCGATGCCCTCGTGTTGAAGCCCGCATGGTCAGTGAAGACGTCTTTCCCCGGAACCCCTTCGGCGACCAGCGCGTTCCTCATCGTGTCCGGCTCGTCGTACTTCCATTGGCCGTGATCACCGCTTACGAGGATCTTCTCGACCTTGCCCGCCTTCCAGAGGGCGGCGGCCTGATTCACCCGGTCCGAGAGCATCTTCGACATGTCTCCGTCGGGCTCGACGAGCGCTCCCAGCACGATCGCCGTTTCGGCGTGAGGAGCCGCTTCGGCCTCGGAGAAAGTCGGTGCGTCACCCTTGATCAGGACCCAGGCGTTGGCCTCGGCCACGAGCACTGCTCCGGTAGCGAATACCGCGCTACCGGCGATGAGGAGCCGTCGGTGGCGGCGGGCGAAGGTTCGGGCTCGGCCTCGAGTTGACAAGGGGTCAACTTATCAGCGGTGGCAGCTGTATTCGTAGACTGGAAAACGCATGGAGTCACACGACCACGATCACGACCACTCGCACAGCCACGGGCCCGGCGCGTATCGCGGCACCGATCGCCGCGCGCTGCTGATCGCGGCCGGTCTCACCGCGACTTTCATGGTGGTCGAGGCCGCCGGTGGACTGGTCACCGGCAGCCTCGCGCTGCTGGCCGACGCCGGCCACATGCTCTCCGACAGCTTTTCGCTCTTCCTCGCCCTCGGCGCGGTCATGCTTGCCGCCCGCCCCGCGACTTCGAAGCGCACCTTCGGCTACAAACGCGCCGAGATCCTCGCGGCCCTCGTGAACGGTGTCCTGCTGGTCGGGGTTTCGGTCTGGGTGATAATCGAAGCGATCCACCGGCTGAGCGGACCTGTGGAAATCCTCGGTGGCGGCATGCTGGCGATCGCCGTTCTCGGATTGCTGATCAATCTGATTGCCGCCTGGGTGCTCTACCGGGCCGGCGGCGACAGCCTGAACGTGAAGGCCGCGCTCCGGCACGTCGCTGCCGACGTCGCGGGATCGGTCGGCGTGATCCTCGCCGCCGGCATCATCCTGTTGACGGGCTGGGAAGCGGCTGACGCGATCGTCTCGATTCTGATCTCACTGCTGATCGCCGCCAGTGCCTGGTCGGTGCTGCGTGAGTCGGTGGACGTGCTGCTCGAATCCACGCCGGAAGGGATGGACTCGGAGGAGATCGGCATGGCGATGGCTTCGATGCCGACGATCGAGCAGATCCACGACCTGCACGTCTGGCAGATCACCTCGGGTTTTCCGACGCTATCCGCTCATGTACTGGTCGGTGCCGATGCCGACTGTCACGGCGCCCGGCGTGACCTCGAAGCCATGCTCCACGACCGCTTCGAGATCGATCACACGACGCTTCAGGTCGACCACGCGCCATCGAGCGAGCCACTGACTATCGACGGCTGCTGAAGCGCGTCAGTGGCCACAGGGCTACTTTTCAGACGCAATAAGGGTTTGCCGGGCAAGACGGCGTGGCCGGAATTGGTGTCCGAAACCCCCGGTAACTTTGGTTTCATGAGTTGGCACGCCGGGCGCCTCGCCGCCTTTGACATAGAAACCACGGGTACCGATACGGAGAACGACCGCATCGTGACCGCTTCCGTAAGCCTGGTCGGCAACGGGAGCGACACCGTGAGCCGAAACTGGCTGGTCGATCCCGGCGTCGAGATTCCCGCCGAAGCGACCGCGGTCCATCGCATCACGACCGAAAAGGCCCGTTCCGAAGGTCAGTCGGCAGAGCAGGCGGTCCAGGAGATCACCCTGGTCCTCGCCGAGCAGCTCGCGCAGGATATCCCGATCATCGCCTTCAACGCGCGCTTCGACCTGACCATCCTCGACCGCGAGGCCCGCCGCTATGGACTTGAGCCGCTGGTCGACATGATCGGCGGGCCGGAAGCGATGCTGGTGATCGATCCCTACGTGCTGGATAAGAACTACAACATGTACCGCTCCGGCAAACGCACGTTGAGCGTCCTCTGCGAGTCGTATGGAATCGCCCTCGACGATGCCCACACGGCCGACGCGGACGCCCTGGCAGCAGCCCGGCTCGCCTGGAAGCTGGCAAACGTCACCGCGGAACTCCAGCAGTTCGACCTGCTCGAGCTTCACGAACGCCAGATCGAATGGGCGTCGACACAGGCGATCGAACTCCAGACCTATTTCGAGTCGAAAGGCCGGAGCGAGCAGATCGAAGGCGCCTGGCCCATCGTGCCGGTCCCGGTCGCCGAAGTGACGGACATCTCGGCTCCGCTGCCGATCGCCCCGGCTGCCTGAACCGCAGTCGGACCGCGGTTCCGGGACAATCGGCCGCGTGACCGGTGGACACCACACACTCGAAGACGAAGAAGTCGAGCTCGACGAAGAGGAAGAGCGCGATCTTCTGAGCGAGATGGGCGGCCCGCAGGGGATCGCCGACTCGAGCCTGCCGGGTCTCGTCTTCATTGCCGTATACACATTGGGCGGCTCCGACCTTCAGCTGGCCACTATCGCCGCTATCGGTCTGGGAGCCCTCATTGCCGGGTACCGCCTGATTCGCGGTGAATCAGCGAAGTACGCTGCAGGTGGTTTCATCGGGGTGCTAATCGCCGGCTTCATCGCGACCAGGACCGGCAAGGCTGAAGACTTCTTCCTGCCGGGTCTGTTATTCAACGCGGGTTACGCGATCGCCTACGCCGTTTCGATCCTGATCAGATGGCCACTGATCGGCGTTTTCGTCGGACCGTTGATGGGTGACGGCATGACCTGGCGCAAGGATCCCGAGCGGGTCCGACTGTTCAGCCGCGCCAGCTGGCTGTGGGTCGGCATGTTCCTGGTTCGCCTGCTCGTCCAGTTGCCGCTCTACCTGACCAGTTCGCTGGTCGCACTGGGAATCGCGAAGACGGTGATGGGTCTTCCGATCTTCGCGCTGACGCTCTGGCTGACGTATCTGATGCTGAAACGCGAGGGTCTCGACCTGAAGCGGGTGACCGGCACCAGTGGGTCTCCAAAGCCGGAATAAGAAGGCCACAAGAAGGCCGAGAGTTAAAAGGGATACAATGCTCGGCCACTTTGTCTCCGACCCCCTCACCACCTAAATCTCGCCGCAGAGCCAAATCGAAAGGTGGGGCCGGTCGGCTGGGCGGCAAAAAGGATCGGCCGGACGCTTCGGTCCGCCTGCGGATCGAGGTACCGGGCGGCGATTACGGCACTGACCCGTTTGAGATCGTGGTCCAGGCCCATCTGCCCGGCGAGGCCGACGTCTATTACGACGTGAGCGAAGTCTGGAATGAAGACAAGGAGAAGTTCGGCTCCCGCGGCCGGATCGATACCACGCTCGGCGTCGGCATGGCCGCCGCGGCATGGCCGCCGCTCCGCCGGCTGCTCGAGGCCGACGTACCCGATCAGCTCGAGATCAGCGACGCTGAAGTGGGGGAACTGCTCGATGGCGCAGCGGAGCGGCTGGAGCACTCGGGTGTCTCGGTCGCCTGGGATCCCGAGATGAACAACTCGCTGGACGCGCGGGTCGTGGTCGGCATGACCGGGGGATTGAGCCAGAGCGTGCCCGACGTCTTCAACGACGCCGCGCTCCAGGGTTTCTCGTGGCAGCTCTCGCTCGAAGGCACTCCGCTTTCTGATGAAGAAACTGAAGTACTGGTCCGTTCCGGGCGCCCGGTCGCCTGGCTGCGCGGCAAGTGGGTCCTGGTGCCACCGGTCCAGGCCCAGCGAGCCCTCATGCCGGACCTGAAGCCGCTGACCGCGATCGACGCCTTGAGCGTGGCGCTGACCGGCAGCACCGTGGTCGACGGCCGCACGGTCGAGGTCAAGGCCAGCGGCTGGGTTGCTGCTTTGCGCGAGCAGATCACCGGCAACGACCGGGGTGAGCTCATCCATCAGCCAGAGACTCTCACCGCGACGCTGCGTGAGTACCAGGTCGAAGGATTGCGATGGCTCCACCGGATGACCTCACTCGGCCTCGGTGGCTGCCTGGCCGACGACATGGGACTCGGCAAGACGGTGATGCTGATCGCCCTCCACCTGCACCGCAAACTGAACCCGACCACCGGCGGCCCGACGCTCGTCGTCTGCCCGGCCTCGCTCCTCGGCAACTGGGAGCGGGAGATCCACCGCTTCGCGCCGGGCGAGAAGGTCCGCCGTTATCACGGCGGAGGCCGGACCCTGGACGGGGTCGAGGACGGCTTCGTGCTCACGACATACGGCACGATGCGACTTGACGCCGAGTATTTCGAATCGGTCAAGTGGGGACTGCTGGTGGCCGACGAGGCCCAGCACGTCAAGAACCCACGCTCGGCCGGCGCCAAGGCGCTGCGGACGATCCCGGCCCGGTCACGCGTTGCGCTTACCGGCACCCCGGTGGAGAACAACCTTTCAGAGCTCTGGGCCATCCTCGACTGGACGACCCCGGGCCTGCTCGGAACCCACGGATCCTTCCGCAAGAAGTGGGGGGATCCGATCGAGCTCGAGATGAAGGCGTCGACCACCAAGATGCTCTCCAAGCTGGTGCGGCCCTTCCTGCTGCGCCGCCGTAAGTCCGATCCCGGCATCGCCCCGGAGCTGCCGCCCAAGACAGTCACCGACCAACCGGTCGGCCTGACCAGCGAGCAGATCAAGCTGTACGAGCGCGCGGTCAAGGAGAACATGATCCAGATCCGCACCAGCGACGGCATCAACCGGCGCGGCCTGGTGCTGAAGCTGCTGACTTCGCTCAAGCAGATCTGCAACCACCCGGCGCAGTACCTCAAGGAAGAGAACACGCCGCTTGTCGAGCGCTCCGGCAAGCTCGAGCTGCTGGATGAGCTGCTGGACACGATCCTGGCCGAAGACGGAGCGGTGCTGGTCTTCACGCAGTACGTGGCCATGGCGAAGCTGCTCAAGCGCCACCTCGACGAGCGCGAGATCGGCAACCAGCTGCTCCACGGCGGGACCCCGGTGGCCCAGCGCGAAAAGATGGTCGACCGCTTTCAGGACGGCGACACCTCGGTCTTCCTGCTCTCGCTGAAGGCAGCCGGCACCGGACTCAACCTGACCAGGGCCGACCACGTGATCCACTTCGACCGCTGGTGGAACCCGGCCGTCGAAGAGCAGGCGACCGACCGGGCGCACCGCATCGGCCAGACCAGCGCGGTCCAGGTTCATCGCCTGATCGCCGAAGGAACGATCGAGGACCGCATCGCCTCGATCCACGAGACCAAGCGTGAACTGGCCGACGCGATCGTCAGCTCGGGCGAATCGGCGCTGACCGAGCTTTCGAACGAAGACCTGGCCAATCTGGTCGAATTGCGTAACGCCGGCTAGATGTCTGGGATGATCCCCGCATGAGCGTGGGAAACAGGTCGAACCCGGTAGTCGTGATCACTGGCGCCGCCCGCGGGATCGGTGCCGCGACGGCGCGACTTCTCGCCGGTCAGGGCGCGCGCGTTGCGATCGCCGACATCGACGGTGGCCCAGCCGAGGCACTCGCCAATGAGTTGGGAGCGGATTGCCGGGGTTACCAGCTTGACGTTTCTGACCGGCTCGCATTCAATGCTTTCATCGACAGGGTCGAAACCGACCTCGGCCCGATCGACGTGATGATCAACAACGCCGGTATCGCGATGACCGCGCCCCAGGTGACCGACCAGGAGATACAGGTGATCGAACGGACGATCGACGTCAACCTGAAAGGCGTGATCTACGGAACGCTTGCCGCGGTCGAGAAAATGAAGCCGCGCGGCCGGGGCGCCGTGATCAACGTCGCTTCACTGGCCGGCGTTCTCGGTGTTGCCGGTCTGGCGGCGTACTCGGCCTCCAAGTTCGGCGTGGTGGGCTTCACCGAAGGAATCCGCGCGGAGCAGGAGGATTCCGGGATCTCGTTCACCGTGGTCATGCCGGGCCCGGTAGAGACCGACATGATGGTCGGCACCCGCAGCGCGCCACTGGTCCGGCTGGTCAAGCCCGAAGTACTGGCCGCGGCGATTGCCGGTGCGATCGAAACCGGCAAGCCGCGGGTCTCGGTGCCGCGCTCGACCGGCGGCTACGTCCGTCTGATGTCGATCCTTCCACCGAAGGTGGCGATCCGCATGAACAAGCTGATCGGCATGGACCGCGTCTACACCGAGATCGACCACTCGGCCCGGACCGAGTATTCGGAGAGAATCAAAGGCGGCATCGATCAATAGACTCATTCGCCATGGACCTGACCTTCTCGAAGGATGAAGTCGAGTTCCGTGACGAACTCCGCGAATGGCTCGCGGAGAACAGTCCCGGCGAAGAACCTCGTGGCGACGAAGACGCGATTTTCGCTTTTCGCACCGGCTGGCAGCGGAGTCTTTATGACTCCGGGTGGGCCGCGGTCCACTGGCCGCAGGAGTACGGCGGGCGCGACGCGACGCTCATGGAATCCGCGATCTTCTTCGAAGAGATGGGCCGGGCCGGAGCCCCGCTGCCCGCGAACGTCCTCGGCCTGTTGCTGGCCGGGCCGACGATCATGGCCTGGGGCACCCCCGAGCAGAAGGACAGGTACCTGACGCCGATCCTCTCGGCCGAGGAGATCTGGTGCCAGGGATTCAGCGAGCCGGAGGCGGGCTCCGACCTCGCCGCGGTAAAAACCCGCGCCGTTCGCGACGGCGACGATTGGGTCGTCACCGGACAGAAGGTCTGGACCAGCGGCGCCCAGTTCTCGAAGTGGTGCATGCTCGTGGCGCGCACTGACCCCGAGGCCTCGAAGCACAAGGGGCTTTCTTACTTCCTGATGGATATGGAGCAGGAGGCCGTTCAGGTTCGCCCCCTGGTGCAGATCACGGGCGAGGCCGAATTCAACGAACTCTTCATCGAAGAGGCCCGGATCCCGCACGAGAACATGCTGGGTGAGGAAGGCAACGGCTGGATCGTCGCCCTGACCACGCTCATGAACGAGCGTTCAGGACTCGGCTTTTTCCTCCAGGTCAGGCTCCGCCAGTTGCTCGACAAGCTGGTCGCGGAAGCCGTCGCCAACGGTTCGATCGATGACCCGGTCATCGGCCAGTCACTCGGCGACATGCTCGAGCGGACCGAGACTTTGCGCCTGACCGCCTACCGCGGCCTGAGCACGATCACGAAGTACGGCCAGCCCGGTCCCGAGGGATCGCTGACCAAATGGCTCTGGTCGGAGACCAATCAGATGATGACCCAGCTCGCCGTCGACATCGTCGGCCCTCAGGCCCTCCACAAGGACAACCCGTGGGCCTACGAACTGCTGCGGGCCCGTGGGAACTCGATCGAGGGTGGCACCACCGAGATCCTCAAGAACATCATCGCCGAGCGAGTCATGGGACTCCCGAGGAAGTAGGCAGACATGGAATTCGATTTCACCGAAGACCAGCACGAGATCAAGCGCACGGCCAAGGATCTTCTCGGCAAGCGCTCGACCGTCGAACGGGTGCGTAGCGCCGCCGAGGCAGCTACTTATGAAGAGTCGCTCTGGACCGAGCTGGTCGAACTCGGCTGGCCCGGGGTCGCGATCTCCGAGGAGCACGGCGGCGGCGGACTGGGTGTGCTCGAACTGGCGACCCTGCTCGAGGAGAGTGGTTACGCCCTCGCCAATTCACCACTGCTCGCCACCGCCGCCTGCGGCCTGGCGATTCAGGAAGCCGGCAGCGACGAGCAGAAGGACGAATGGCTGCCGAAGCTTGCATCGGGTGAGATCACCGGTTCCTTCGGAATCGAAGGCCAGACCTTCCCCGACGCGCCGGACTCGGATGTGATCGTCGTGATTTCAGAAGACGGGGCCACCGGCACCGTGGTCGCGACGGGAGATGCCGACGTGGTCGAAGACGTGACGATCGACCCGACCCGCCGCTATGGCACGGTCGGTCTCGGTGAGGGCGGAGATGCCCTTCCCGGAGACGCGTCCGCAGCCCTGGCGCTCGCCGCGGTGATCACTTCGGCCGAGCTCGTCGGAGTCTGCACCCGGGCCCTCGAGATGACCGTGGAATACGTCAAGGACCGCAAGCAGTTCGGACATCCGGTCGGGTCATTTCAGGCCGTTCAGCACCGCGCAGCGCAGATGCTTCTCCACACCGAAGGCGCCCGTTCGGTCACGTATTACGCCGCCTGGGCGGCCGATGCCGACCGGACCCTGCTCGCTGAGGCGTCTGCCCTTGCCAAGAGCTCCGCGTCGAAGGCCGGGGTGGAGGTCACCGCTTCGGCGATCCAGGCCCACGGCGGCATCGGTTTCACCTGGGAAGCCAACGTCCACTGGTTCTACAAAAGGGCGCAGCTGGATGCGGCCTACCTCGGTGGAACCAAGACCCACCGGGCCAGGCTCACGGCGATCGCCGCGGCGGCATCCGGGTCACGCTGAGACGCGCGCCTTCTCCATCTCGAGGAGCTCCTTCTTCATAGAGCTGCCGCCGAGGTACGAGCCGACCTGCCCGTCGGACTTCAGCACCCGGTGGCAGGGCACGACGATCGGGAGCGGGTTGGTCGCGAGTGCCGACCCGGCTGCCCTGACCGCCTTCGGGCTGCCGGCCTCGACCGCCACCTCGCTATAGCTACTGGTCTTTCCGTAGGGGATCGCACTGGTCACGGCCAGGACCTCCCGCCGGAACCCGTGGGCGAGTTGCCAGTCGAGCTTCAACCTGAACTTCTTCCGTTTGCCGTCGAAGTACTGGTCGAGCTGCTCGCGCGCCTTGGTGATCTGCGGGCGGTCAGCCCTGAGGATCCGGCCGGAGATCCGACGGGCCAGGTCATCGAGCACGGCGGCTTCGTTCTCGACCGAGAGCGCGACCCGGACAAGACCGGCGCCGGTCGCCCCGATCACCAGCGGTCCGTACGGAGACTCGTGGATCTCGTAGGCGACATCGATCAGGCCTTCCTTCGCGGCCCGCTTGGTGAAACCACTACGAATGCGATCCCAGTCTTCCGGTGCGCCTTCACTGTTTTCCTGGAGCATCGCTTCTACCTGCCTGGTTTCGTTCTTATTCATACTCATGTCCTCTCAGACGGTCAGTCGAAAGAATTCGTGAGATCAGGTCCATGATTCGGCTCCTTCGCGCAGGCGCTTCAGCCCTTCGAAGACGTTCCGGCGGGCCGCCGACTCCGAGATCTCCATCACCTGGCCGACCTCCCGATGGGACAGGCCGGCCCGGTAACGCAGCTCGACCGCCAGCGCTTGCTTCTCCGGCAGCTGGCCGACCACGGACCAGACGTCGCTGTCACCTGGCTGTGCCAAAGCGGAAGGGTCAGGTGCCTCTTCGACCGATCCGTCGGGCACGGGCTGGCGACCGGCACTCCGGTATGCATCGATCGACTTGCGGGTGGCGATAATGAACAGCCAGGACTTGACGGCTTTCGGCTCCCTGACCTCGCCGTATCCCCGAAGGGCAGCGAGCATGGTCTCCTGAAAACAGTCCTCCGCCCGGTCGGGCCCGACCCTGCCGGTCAGGAACCGGAAGACCGCGGGACCGTGGACCTCCACGATGTATTCGAATGGTTTCATCACAGTTGATGACGCTGCCAGTTCCTCGTTCGTGAGAGGCGCAATCAGATCAATCTTCGCTGACTTGATCCACACGAATCTGTGCCCACTTGCCGAGCGGGCGAATCAGGAGGTCAGGAACCCTGCCGGGGGATAAGCTTTGCCAATGGCAGAGATACTCGACAACGGCACTGCGTCGATTGAACAGGATGGCAAAGTCGCGGACGTGACGGCTTCGATCTACGACGGTACCGACGCCGGTTTCGGCGTGCCGTCGTGGTGGGGTCGATACGACGAGGCCGCCGACAACGAGCCGATCGCGGGCAAGGCCCGCATCACACTTGAGGACGGTCGCACCGGCGAGATCATCGTCAAGGTCACCCGCCACGGAACCGGCTCCGGCGAGTTCCGCGGGGCCGGCGACCTGAGCTGAACCGGGCCTTGTCAAGAACTGCATCAGGCAGACCGGAAATCGACACGATCCCGGAATTTCCTTTCATTCGGGGTGTAAACGACAGCAGAAAGCCGGCCAAATGGCCGGCCGATCCTGCGAGATGAAGGAACCCCGTAAACCGCGACGGCCGTGAAGCCGCCGCGGTTTACCGGAGGATCGGAGAGATCTAGCGGCCCGAAGGCAGCCGGTTGTTCAGGAACGTGGTGACGTCGTCCGTCGCCGCGTCGAGAACTCCGCCGTGATCAGCACCCTCGTAGAGGTTGTAATCGATGTCGTCGCCCAGAGCAACGAGCTCGTCGTTGAGATCGTCGGTCAGGAACTGGAACGTGGTGGTGTCGGCGGTGCCCTGTGCCAGCAGAATCGGAGCATCTGTCTTGACGTCGGGATTCTGCTCTTCCAGCAGGTCGAACAGAGGTCCCGTGTCGGCCCCTTCGCGAATCAGGGTCGAAGGAGCGATGCCACCGAGGTTGTCCGCTTGGCCAAGGCGGGACAGGCATTCGGTTTCGGTGTCCGGGTAGAACTCGAGAACCGGATCCGACAACAGCGCGTTCGGCTCAATTACGGTCGAGACCGAATCGGCACCCTTGACGATCATCGCAGCCAGTGCGGTCAGCGAACTCGGGGAGGTCAGCGCGGGAAGCAGCGAGGCCTCTTCCTTCATGTGCGAAGCGGGCGCGAACGCGACCGTTCCCTTGAGCTTGAGCTCGGGGACCCACTTGGCGGCTTCACCGGCTGCGAAGAGCGCGGCGTGTCCACCCTGCGAATGACCGGCGATCACATACTTCTTCGAGATCTTCGGGTTCAGGTCACGGGCGGCACGAACGATGTCGAGCACTCCGCGACCCTCGGCCTTCCCGATCAGGAAGGCATGGAGCCCCGGCGTGCCGAGACCCTGGTAGTCGGTCCGCAGAACCGCGTATCCGGCCTTGAGCCATGAGTTCTGGATCGGGTCCGTGTACGAGATGTAGCTTGTCGCCGGACCGTTGGCACGATTCCGTGAAGGCGCACACTTGTCGGCGATGCCGGTGGTGCCGTGTCCGTAGGTGATGACCGGCCAGCCGCCCTGCGGCGCCTTGCCCTTCGGCACGCTGACGGTGCCCGAGACGGTCACCATCTTGCCGGCGGGAGTCTTTGACGTGTAGAGGATCGTCTTGGTCGAGGACGCCGACTTGAGCGACACGACTCCGGTGGCATTCCTCTGCCAGATGAGACGACCATGCTGCTTCGGCATTTTCTTCGGCTTCTTGTTGTAGAACGCGAGACCAGCCGGGCCCTTGACGATCTTGGACTTTTTCGGCTTGTTCTTCGGCTTGGCGTCGGCCATGCCGGCGGTCATGAAGGCTGCGAAGAAAACGGCCGCGAGTACAGCGGCGAAAACAGCAAGCAAAGTCTGAACACGGTTCAGCTGAACGATCAAAGGACCTCTCCTGTCTGATGCGGGACGTGGAACAGCGACAGTATGGCCTCTCTTGACCTCCTGTGGCTTTCTATTGGCACTGCTACAACACTTGTGGATGCCGGAAGTTGCCCCGGTCACACCGGCTCCGATCAGGACGGTGGGACCACCGATGTGGGTGAGGCACAGGTCTTTCATCTTGGCCTGACCCTAACCGCTGGTTCGACACCGACTGCGCTGGTAGTTTGAGCGAATGGAACAGTCCGAACTCAACCGGCGACGTCTCGCGCTCGTTCAGGAACACATGGACTCGGAGAACGAGCTGCGCTTCGACGACACGCTCGAGACCTTCGACCACCCGCGCTACGAGATCATCCCGACCGGCGATGTCTTCGACGGGCCGGATGAGGTCGCCGGGTACTACGAGACGTCGCGCGCGGCATTCCCGGACCAGCGCAACGAGAACGTCGAGATGTATGCCGCCGAGAACGCGGTGGTCGTCGAGTTCGACCTACTGGGAACGATGAAAGGCGAACTGCGCGGCATCCAGCCCACCGGCAAGTCGTTCCGGTGCCGCATGTGCGCTTTCTTCCTGTTCGAACCGGGCGGCGAGAAGATCGTCTGCGAGCGCGTCTACTTCGATCAGGCGACGATGGCGGAGCAGCTTCTCGGTTCTGATTGAACTATCCGGAGACGGCGGTTATACTCATCGGGTAGACTTACCAAACACCGTACGGTCAGGGAGAAATCAATGAAGAAGTGCCTCGCATTCGCAATTCCGCTCATCTTGCTCGTAGGGCTCGCTCCGGCTGCTCACGCAGCCAAGCCCGGAACGACCAAGGTCTCGATCAAGAGCATCCCCTCGGTCTACGGTTACGTGAACAGCAGCAAGCCGACTCGTTGTGCCGCACGTCGCGGCATCTCGGTCTTCAGGAAGAAGGCCGGCAAGGACCCGAAGGTCGCCAGTACCCGCACGAGAAAGAACGGTGGCGCCTGGCAGTGGTCGATCTACGGAAGCCCCAAGGGCAAGGTCTACGCCAAGGCCAATCCGAAAGCCGGATGCAAGCCGGGCTCGAGTAAGTCGATCAAGGTGACGCCGGTCGGCGACACCCCGGCGCCTCCGTGTCCCAGCCTCGCGCTCGGCATCTGCTCGGTCGGTAGCGGACTCAAGACGGCGCTCAGGCTCGGGTCTTCGACCGGATGCCCGAATATTCAGGCCCCTTCAGCCAGTTGTGATGGGGGTGTCGTCGGTGGCCCGTCCGCCTGGCGGACGAATTCCTCGGGCAACGTCCACTGGAACGGAGCAACCAGGGAGTCATTGCGGGGATTTGCCTATTACAACGGCGATGCCTTTCTCGAGGGGAGCACGAATGGATTCCGTGACGAGGCCTTCCCGATTCGCGACGCTCGAGCGACGACGAGTGGCCCGCACTTCTGCACGCCGAACCTTCCGGGGAAGGCTCCCGGAGACCGGGGCGGACCTCTGCGCATGGTCTTCCAGCGGTCCAACAACATCTCCTACTTCTCGATGTACGGGTTCATGGTCAAGAAGGACGACGACAAGGGCTGCTGACTTCGTGAACCCTGGCTGAGGCGGTCGAGCGGGGCTAGTCTGGTTCCATGCCCCCAGGCTCGACAGCTGCTCCGCTTCGCGTTGGCATCGCGGGTTTCGGGCTGGCCGGCGAGGTCTTCCACGCGCCTTTGATCGATGCGACTGCTGGCCTGGAAGTCAGCAGCGTCGTGACCAGCAACGCCGAGCGCGCGGAGAGGGTGAAGTCCAGGTACCCCGATGCGTCGATAGCCGAGTCCGTGGATGACCTCTGGGGAAACATCGATCTTCTCGTCGTTGCCGCGCCGAACCGCTTTCACGCAGAGCTCGGGCTGGCTTCGATCGAGCACGACACGCCCGTTGTCATTGACAAGCCATTCGCTTCTACCGTGGCAGAAGCCGAACGAGTCATCGCAGCGGGAGGTCGAGTCACCGTCTTTCAGAATCGGCGCTGGGACGGAGACTTTCTGACGATCCGCAAGCTCCTGAACGAAGGTCGTCTCGGTCAGATCACGCGATTCGAGTCGCGATTCGAGCGGTTCAGGCCCGAACTTGAAGAGGGCTGGCGAGAGAGTAGTGACCCGGCGGCCGGGGGAGGGCAACTGGCGGACCTCGGAGCGCACCTGATCGACCAGGCGATCGTCCTCTTCGGACCCCCGGTTCATGTCTATGCCGAAGTCGACCGGCGTCGACCCGGTGCCCAGGCGGACGACGACGTCTTCGTCGCACTCGAGCACGCCGGCGGTGAGCGCTCGCACCTGTTCATGGGCAAGGTGGCCCCGCTCTCGGGATCGCGCTTTCGACTTACCGGTCTGGGAGGCGGGGCATCGATAGAGGGCCTTGATCCCCAAGAGGCACAGCTTGGGTCCGGCATGCGCCCGGATTCACCCGGGTACGGCCTGGGAGGACCCGGGCATCTGGTGCTCGGCGCGGACGCGGTGGTCGAGTCACTTGACCTCGAGCGTGGGGCTTACGAGGAGTTCTACGCCCAGGTCGTCGGCTGGGTCCTGCACGGTGTTCCGCCACCCGTCGACCCCCGTGAAAGCCTCCTGGTAATGCGTGTTCTCGAGGCCGCACGAATCAGCTCGGAAGAAAACAGGGTGGTTTCGTTTCTGGCTTGACCAACGCAAAGGGCGAGTTCCGGTCGAAGCCTGACGTGAATAAGGCTTGACAAACGAACAGTCGCGATATATCGTGATGTTCGTAAACAAGTTCTATTTGAAGGGAGCACCATATGTACGGTGCCAGTATTGAAGTTCCACACCACTGTGGACGAAACAAGCAGGATCACACTGATGCCCGCACTTTCCTTCCCGATTTCATCGCCTTGATGAGCAGCGACGACCAGGAGGATCGCGAACGCGGCTCCCGGGGACGCCGAGGCCGGGGAGGACCCCGCGGCCATGGTGGCCCGGGTTCGCGAGGCCGTGGACGCCGTGGCCGGCGGGCGCGGCGCGGTGACATCCGCCTCGCGACACTGCTGTTGCTCGACGAAGAGCCGCGCAACGGCTACAACCTGATGCAGGAGATCGAAGAGCGGAGTGGGGGTGTCTGGCGCCCGAGCCCCGGTTCGGTTTACCCGGCGCTGGCCCAGCTCGAAGACGAAGGACTGATCCAGCCGACCGAGCACGAAGGCAGCAAGGCGTTCACGCTGACCGACGAAGGCACGGCCCACGTCGAAGCCAACCGTGAGCAGATGGGCACGCCCTGGAAGACCGTCGGCGACGGCGCGTCCTCCGAGCTCGCCGAACTGCGCGAAGCCTCGAAGTCGCTGGCCGTGGCCGCGATGCAGGTCGCGCAGACCGGCGACGCCGAGCAGCTGACCCGGGCCCGGGAGATCGTCGAGGAGGCCCGTAAGAGCCTCTATCGCCTCCTGGCCGGCGACGACCCCGATGCCGGGTCGGAAAAAACCGACGACTGACGCAAAAGCGTTCAGATGGTCATCGAAGGGGCGGATCCAGTTGATCCGCCCCTCCGTCTGGTTATTTCTTTACGAGGCGGATCTTCTTCTTGACTTTCGCCGACCCGCCGGTCGGCTTCAGGTCGCCAGTCGGCGACTACGTTTCTCCCTGGTCGAATGCCTCATGAGGTAAGGGTATGGAGCATCGGTCATTCGACCCACTCACTTGAGGCGTTCGTCGAGTTGCTCAAGTCGCAGGGAATCGAAAACCTGGTTGACATCCGTACGGTTCCGAAGTCACGCCGCAATCCGCAGTTTCACACCGATGCGCTGGCAGTTTCAATGCCGGAACGCGATGTCAGCTATCGGCATCTGCCAGATCTCGGTGGCTGGCGAAAAACCGATAAGGACTCGCCCAACGGCGGCTGGCGAAATGACTCGTTTAGGGGCTACGCCGACTACACGATGACGGCGGGGTTCAGGACGGGGTTGAAGGAACTACTCGCGCTCGCCGGGGATGGACCGACCGCGATGATGTGTTCGGAGGCCCTCTGGTGGCGATGCCATCGACGGCTTGTTTCGGACCGTCTTCTCACCGCCGGACACAGCCTGTTTCACATCGGCTCCGATGGCCGGATCACCCCGCACGAGCTAACGAGCTTTGCCGTGATCGACTCGGCGGGACAGATTACCTATCCACCTGAAGACGACTGAATTGCAGCTGGTAACGGTCTCGATAGCCTGAAGGCATGCCGCTGGTTGATTACTCCAGGATCCGCAGTGACCTGATCTTCGAAGTTGCCGAGGTCAATCCGGTCTCAAAGTCGATCGTCGAGATCGTCACGGAACCAGGCGATCATGACCCGCTCGAATTCCTTCCCGGCCAGTATGTGCTGCTTGAGGACGTTGAACACCAGCTCGAGCCGCGGTCCTATTCCATCGCCAATTCGCCTCGCCGGGACGGTTCGCTCACGTTTCTGGTCACCCTGGTCCCGGAGGGCCAACTCACGTCCTGGATCCACGAGGAACTGGGCCCTGGCGACCAGTTTTCAGTCTCTGGCCCCTACGGCACTTTCACTGCTGAAAAGGAGAAGGGTGGGCCGGTCCTTTACCTGACGGCAGGCTCGGGTCTGGCGCCGGCCAGAGCCCTTCTTGAAGCGGGATTTGAAGACGATCCGGACCGGCCCCGAACGCTGGTCTTCTCGGCGCGTACCGAAGACGACGTCCTGGACCGTGACCGGTTTGAAGAGTGGAGAGAGGCCTATCCCGGTTTTCGATTCATCCGTACCCTCACCCGCGGCAAAGGTCCGGGCCCACAGGGCCGGGTCCCGGGGCTGCTCGAAGATCTCAGCGGCGATCTGGCCGGGTACGAGATCTATATCGCCGGGGGTCCGGGATTTGTTTCTTCCTGCACTGCTGCGGCAGAGCGTTGCGGGGCGGATCGCTCCCGAATACGAACCGAGCCGTTTTTCGTCGAGCCACGACCCCGGACTACCGCTGCAGCTGAGGAGGGCGGTCCAGATGACCCCTGACGAAGATGTTCCCAAGGTCTACACAAAGACCGGCGACGACGGAAGCACCGGGATGCTCTTCGGGGGGCGACGCCAGGGACTTCAACATATTGAAGCGGAGCTGAGGGTCGCCTCGACACCCGTTACCCCAAGCTAGACTGCGATGCGTGAAAGTCGCCTACATCTTCTCCACATCCGGGCACACAGCAAGCTACAAGTTAGGCAAGATGATCCTGCCACAGCTTGAGGGGGGAACCCATGGGGTCGAAGTGGTCGGAATGTTCTTTTTCGACGACAACACGTTTCTGCTGCGTGCCGGCGATCCCGTCGGCACGCGCCTCGCCGATGTAGCCGAGAAGCAGGGGATCATGTTGATGCTCTGCGATCGTTGTGCGATCGAGCGTGAACTTGCAGAAGGTGAGCCAGGGGATTGCCGTCCTGTCAACACCGTCCCCGGGGTACAGGTCGGCTGCTTTCCGGATCTCTACGGTGCGCTGGCAGGGAATCCCCCTGACCACGTGATCACGCTCTAGCTGGAAGATTCGGAGCTCGGTGGAGTCCGCTAAATCGCCGGTTCGCTACCAGCTACTGAAGCGAGCTGGATGTCGGTGGGTTCGGCGCAGCAAAACCATGCCTCGGTGAGTCGCGGCCGCGACTCGACATCACCGAGGTCAGGAAGATCGGTCGAGCGACCCGCGGCTTCGGCGACTGCCCGGTAGAGAGTCTTGAAAGTGGACACGCTGTCAGTCTCTGCTGCGACGTCGGCCTCGACGATCCCGGCAAGTTCGGCGTGCAGCATGTCCAGTTCAGGATCACCGGCCCGCCACTCGTATGTGAGACGGTCCTGGTCATAGTCGCCAAGATAGGGCGCGATCTCAGGGCGATCAAGCAGCAGCGAGCCCTTGGGAACGAGCAGACGGATCGTGTAATGAACCGGATCCACATTGCCCACCATCTCGTTGGCAATGATGAAATCGAACATCTCAAGGATGTCCTGCGGGGTGGCCCACGGTGTGAAAGGCAGCCACGAGGGACGGATTTCGATCCCGTGCTCGCGCAGCAGGGCCACCGCCTGGACTGCCTCTTCTGCGGAGTGGCCCTTGTCGAGATACTCGAGGATCTCAGGGTTCATCGACTCAAACGCCGAGACCACGAAAAGACAGCCACACTCGCTGAGTTCGGACCAGATCTCTCGCTGTTCGAGGATGTGCTCGACCTTGGTCGTGATGTCGAAAGTGACCTCGGGAAAGAGTTGGTGAAGCTCGCGTGCCACGTTCAGGGAATGCTTGACGCCGTTCAGGAAGTCCGGGTCGCCGAAGGTGATGTGTTTTGCTCCCGCCGCCACCAGCTGGGCGATGTCCGCCAGTACCACCGAGCTTTCGACGATTCGGATCCGGCCGTCGTAGACGACCGGCACGGGGCAGTGCCTGCATTTGTGGACGCAACCGTGGCTCGCCTCGACGTATCCCGCGAGAAGCTCTTCGCCGTCTCGCTCCAGCCGGGCGTAACGCCCCAGGGGAGCCAGATTGTCCCGGTTCGGAGTTTGAAACCCGTTTCGTCCAAGGTCTATCGAGCTGGCCGCTTGCGGCAGCACCGAAGAGTCACCGAGGCTCCCAATCCACTCCAGAAGCTCCGGCTCATACTCGCCCGCGATCAGGCGGTCCACTGTTCCGCTGCCGATCAGATCGTCGGTGACCGCCGCGTAGAGACCGTAAAAGCAGATCGGCAGCTCCGGCCGGAGCGCTCGGATCTGTTTGGCTGCGCCAATCGCCAATCGCATCGCAGTGTGCATCGGGACCGACACTCCGAGCGCCTCGGCCCACTCGATTTTAGCCGAATCAAGCTGTTCGACAGAGAGGTCAGTCGTTCGAACCTGATGTCCTGCGGCTTCCAGGGCAGCCGTCGGCGAGGCCAACTGCAGTGGCTGGTGACCAAGTTCGTAAGTAGAGATCAAAAGAACCCGCATAGGCCAAGGATAGCGTTTGACCACTTTTATTCAGAAGGGTCGTCGATCACGATCTCGAGCTCCCCGTGGGCGCTGCGAAGGGTGTGCTCGACCGCTTCCGGAGTCTTGCCGTGAGCAAAGAGGAAGCCGAGATAGCGGTCGGCTTCAGGCAGTGTTCGTACCGTCCTGCCGATCGGGATCGAGATGTCAAGCTCGTCCACGCCTGGCGTTGCCCGCGCGTAAGCCTGCCCGCGCACCTCTCTAAGCGCGCCGGCCTTCGGGATCGGGAGCATCATCACCCCGGAAGCTTCACTCTCCTGTCCACGATCATACAGCGGCATCCCGAGAGCATGGCGCAGGATGAGCTCCTCAAGGCTCAGGCCCAGTCGGGTGCGCAGGGAGCGCGAGCAGAGCCCGCCGATCGAGCGGGCCGCGAGTTCGAGAATCCACAAGCGGTCCGAGTCGATTCGTACTTCGGCGTGGACCGGTCCCTCGAGGAGTCCTAGCGCGGCGGCGGCTGAGGCCGTCAACTGGCTGATGGCGTCGAGAGTCTCGGTGGGCAGGCGTGAGGGGGTTACGTAGATGCTCTCCTCGAAGTAGGGGCCGTCAAGCGGGTCCGGCTTGTCAAAGATCGCGAGGGTTTCAAGGACGCCGCCCCGCAAAAGGCCTTCGACGGCCACCTCGACGCCCGGGACGTAACGCTCGATCAGCAGCGGCGCATCCTTGTCCTGGCCGGCATCGGCGAGAATCTGCCGGATCCGAAGGGCCGCAACAAGGGCGGCCGACGGATCGTCAGCACGAATAACCCCGCGGCTCGCCGACATTGAAATGGGCTTGACCACGCAGGGAAACCCAACTTCGCCAGCGAGCCGGGCCACATTTACGTCAGTTCCGGCGATGCGGTGTGCAGGTTGGGGGAGCTCCGCGGCCGAGAATGCCTTGCGCATGGTGATCTTGTTGGTGGTTGCAGCCACCGCCTCGGGCGGATTACCGATAAGCCCGAGTCGCGTTGCGGCGAGCGCCGCAACGAGTACGCCCTGCTCGTCCACTCCCACCACAGCGTCAAGCGGCACCTCCTTCGCTCGTCTCGCGATTGCGTCGGCGCTGGTCTCCGGACGGTCAAAGTCCACGAGTAGAGAACGATCTCCCATCATTTCCGCCATCGTCTGGGGTTGTTCGGAGGCGACAACCACGTCGACTTCAAGCTTCCGCGCCGCAGCCAGAAAATCGTTCGCGCGGTAAGTCGCGGTGGGCAGCAGCAAGAGGATGCGGGGCACAGGCGTATCATAGGTAGCGTCAGCCAAATACATCCACGAGCGGTCGGTCAGACGGGTATCAGATGACTTTCGAACACACAGACGAGCCACTGCTGGCGATCACCGAGCAGGCGATCGAAAAGGTCATGGGATTTCGCTCTCAGTCCGATGATCCCGAGGATGAGGCACTGTGGGTGGAGGTGAGCGGTGCTTCGGGCGACAAGTACGTCTACAAAATCTTTCTGAACGGCTTACGTAGCGCTAGCCCTGATGCCGAGGTGGAGCACCACGGTGATCTGGCGGTCGTAGTGCCGGAATCGAGTGTCAAGAAGCTCCGGGGCGCTACGATCGACTGGTCGGATCACCCTGAACAGAGCGGCTTCACGGTTGTGAATCCCAACAAGCCTCCGGCCCCGAAGGCACCTCCAACCGCGCTTCCCATGATGAGCCCGACGGCGGCACCCGCAAGCCCGCCGATTGAAGCCCGGCCGCCAGCCGACTTGAGCGGTGACGTTGCTCAAAGGGTGATCCAGGTGCTCGAACAGCAAGTGAACCCATCCATTGCCGCGCACGGCGGCCATGCCGAGCTGGTGGCTGTCGAAGACGACGCCGCCTACCTGCGGCTGGGCGGCGGCTGTCAGGGCTGCGGGATGGCCACCGTAACTCTCAGCCAGGGGATTGAGGTCGCGATCATAGAGACGGTGCCCGAGATCGTCCGGGTGATCGACGTGACCGACCACGCCGTTGGTACCAACCCCTACTTCGAACCCGCTAAAAAGTAGGCCGTCTGAATTTCAGACTGAGCCCAGCGACTGAGTAGGGTTGGAACTCCCCCGCTTTTCCGGGGGAAGATCACCATGTCCGCGGAAGCGGGGGAGTTCCAAGGGTCTCGCAGACCAGAACGAACTCGATCATGGCCCTTGAAACTTCAATGCACTACCGGCTGTCCTTCGCATACTTTTCGCGGGTGAACTTGTCGAAGAAGTCAGCCCAGGGATTCTCCTTGCCGGTGAGCCGGTCACCGAGCAACATGCCTGCCACAACACCGTTGGTCATCCCCCAGCCATTGAAACCGGTGGCGACGTAAACGTGCGCCTGATTCTTCGAGAGCTGACCGATGTATGACGCGCCGTCGCTGGTCGCCAAGTCGTAGGTGTTCCATTTGTAGACGACCCGCTCAATCTCCAGCTTGTCGGAATAATCCACTTCGACCAAGTCGTAGGCGTCATCGTCGGAGTCGGCTGTCGCCTCTGCCTCGCTCTTGCCACCGATAATCACGATGTCACCGTCTTCGGTCGTTTGAGTCCGGATCGAATGCGGTTCGGATCCGGTGCTGAAGAACTCGCCCGGTGGCGCTTCCTGCGTGATCAGCACTCCCAGCGCGTAGTCCCAGAACGTGAAGAGATCGGCGTAGTCGTCGTCGGGATCGTAAAACGGCTCGTGGGTGGTGACCACGATATCTGTAGCAGTAATCGTGCCCCGCTCGGTCATCAGCCGAGGCGAATCGCCATCGGTACTGATGTCAAGCGCTTTTGTGTTCTCGAACACGAAGCTACCGTCACCGTCGATCCTTTCCGCCAAGGCCAGCAAGTACTTGCGAACATGAAACTGAGCCTGATCACTGAACTTGACAGCACCATAGGTCGGATACGGTAGTGGCACTTCGTCTGTATAGCCGGCCGGAAGTCCCAGCCGCTCAGCGATCTCAGCCTCCCGCCGAACCTTAGCCGTCCCCGATTCATCTTGAGCATAGGTATAAGAGTCGAGACGCGAGAAGTCACAGTCGATCTCGTGCTCTTTGATCAGCCTCTCGATCTCATCGATTGCCGCTTCGTTGGCTTCACCGTAGATACGCGCGCCTTCGTCCGTAAAGTTCTTGGTAAGTGTGGTGTAGATGAGCCCGTGCAGTGAGCTGACCTTAGCCGTTGTCTTACCCGTCGATCCTTCGACGATCCGACCGGATTCGACCAGAACAACGCGCTTTCCAAGCTCTTTTAGCCGATATGCGACAGACACGCCGGCAATGCCCGCACCGACTACAACCACGTCGACCGTCAGGTCCTCTGAGAGAAACGCATAGTCGGTCTTTGGCGTCGTCGCCATCCAGACTGATGCCGCTTGAGTTCTATCGTCCACGCCTGCTCCTTGCTTTTCCCCATGGTATCGGCCCACGAACACGGGGCTCGACCATGCGAAAGCGCGGTCAGGTATGCCCGGAGACGGCCTGCCGCCGCTCCTGTATCCGGAAGTAGTTGCAGCGATGCTGGCAGGCACCGATCGCCCGGTGCCACTCCAGAACATCGATACTTTGATCTTGTCGTGTCGGAGCCGCTTACGGACGACATTCTTCAGGCTTAGTCTCGAATCGAGGCGAGAAACGGTGACAGAAATCTGCCATATATTTTGCGGGAAGGGTCCCAGCTCTCATGCTCGGCGGAGGGGCGGTCTTCTTGACTGGCGTCGCTATCGAGCAGCACTGGACCGTCGGCAGTCAGCAGGATTCCCGAAAGTCTCGGCTGGAAGGGGCCAGGCTCCGGCCTCCCCCAGGCATGAGCCGCAATTGAGGCGGCAGCCACATCCGCCTGGCCGGTTGCCAGGCTTCCGAACTTGACCGGAAAGTCGGTCACGTCACCGATCGCGTAAACGCGATCGAGTCCTTCCACCTCGCTAAATGGATTGACTTCGATGAACCCATTCTCGTTGTAAGCAAGCCCGCCCAATCGATGACCGGTCAGAGAAGGAAGGTTGATGACTGCGTCTGCGGCTAAGGAGTCACCGGATCCGGTGGTCAGCGAGCCGTCTTCGAAGGCAACCGGCACGGTTTCGGACAGGAACTCCACTTGACTTTCGGCCAGCATGGAGGCCACTCGTCTACTGGCTTGTTCGCCAAAACTCTCCAAGGGCACCTTTTCCGGAGAGGCAATTGTGATCGTGACGGGGGAGGTGGCATCATCGCGTGGAATTGCAGCCAGATAAAGTGCGAGTTCATAAACCGGAAGCTGCCATGCCGTCAGATCTGGCATGGTCAGGATGACTCTGCTGGCTTTAACCGAGTCGAGCAGGTCCGTGATCTCTGCGACAGCTTCTTCGCTGTCCGGTCCCCAGAAGGTCTTGGCACCAGGGACCACCCACAGCGACTTGGTTCCGGTCGCGACCACAAGATAGTCATAGGTGACTTCGACTCCATCATGGAGCACGACTCGCCGATGCTCGGACTCGACCGAACTGATTCCGTGATTTGGGTCTGCCCAGGGCCTGGTTGACACCTGACATTTGCGGCGCCAATACGAACCGGAATAAGCCTCAGACCGGACTGCCGCTCGGGGGTGGCAATGGCGGCTCGGACTTCGACCCCAAGGGACGTTCCGAGGGAGAGGTGATGAGGTTCTGCCAGTCGTTCATGACCGAACTCCACCGTCACATCGGCGAGTACACCGATGTGCCGGCCGGCGATGCAGGGGTCGGGCAGCGAGAGATCGGATATCTCTTCGGTCAGTACCGTCGAATAACCAATCGTTATGAATCGGGTGTGCTGACCGGAAAGGGCCTGGGCTGGGGCGGCGCGTGGGTGCGCAAGGAGGCCACCGGCTACGGCTGCGCTTTCTTTGCGCAGGGAATGCTTGACGCGCTGGGTTCGACTCTCGACGGTCGGACGGTCACGGTCTCCGGCGCCGGCAATGTCGCGATCTACGCGATCGAGAAAGTCCAGCAACTTGGTAGCACGGTGATCGGGTGCTCCGACTCGAAGGGTTATATCCATGATCCGGCGGGAATCGATGTCGAACTGGTCAAGGAGATCAAGGAAGTCGAGCGAGGTCCACTCGAGGTTTACGCCGACCGTCGGTCAGGCTCCAGATTTGTCACCGGCGAACGACTCTGGGAGATTCCGACCGAGGTTGTGCTCCCATGCGCAACCCAGGGCGAACTGGACGACGCCGATGCTCTGAAGTTGGTGAAGGGTGGCGTGCTGATCGTGGCGGAAGGAGCGAACATGCCAAGCACTCCCGGTGCGATAGAGGTGCTGTGTGAAGGTGGGGCGGTGCCAAAGAAGCCGGCGAGATTCAGTGACATGTGGGCACCAAGCAGGAATCCGTGACTCCAGTAGACGCGGTCGGCCATCAGTGACCCGACGATCATTCCGGCGGCAAAAAAGACAACGGAGGTGATGTACCAGCGGGTAGCCCACGGTGCCTTGCTCAGGGAGCCCCGACGCATTCGCAGGATCGCGACGATCCAGAGCCCAAGCGTCGTCATGAGCAGGGCGATTGCCGCCCAGAGCATCAGACTGGTGTCGGTCGGTACCGCAAATGCCAGCAGCACGGTGCCGAGGTTCCAGGTGATCAACTGGCCTCGAACAAGAGGTTTGGGTGGTGGCTCCGTGGCCAGAAAGGCGCCAGCGAAGAATTGGCTGGCGCCCAGAATCAGTTGCGAAACGCCACCTACAAAGGCCAGGTGGAGGGCCAGCCAGCGACCCCAGAGCCACGGGTCGACCGTCTACCAGGTCGCGCAGATCGCCGCAGCGATCAGGAAAAATGCTCCGGCGAGGAAGAATGCTCCGACAACATCGGTGGGTCGGATGTCACCGGGATCTCGAGGCGTCGGGCGGGACCGTCGCCCGGAGTAACTCTTCTGTGTCGGCAAGGTCTGCGGATCCATGAAAAGAATTTTCACATAGGTCATGTAAACGATTCCGGTCAGTTAGGATCGAACCATGGCCAAGCTCGACATCGGCATCAAAAGAGCCTACGAGCCAGTCGGAAGTGAAGATGGCCGACGGGTTCTGGTCGATCGGATCTGGCCGAGGGGAGTTTCAAAGCGTGTGGCAAATGTCGATACCTGGGAGAAGGAGCTTGCACCAAGCATTGAACTTCGCAAGTGGTTCGACCACGATCCGGAGAAGTTCGACCGGTTCAGGGAACGCTACATCGATGAATTGCGTGAACGCAGGGAAGATCTGAAGGAACTCCGTGGATGGGGCAGGAAGGGTCGCCTGACCCTCGTCTATTCGGCCAAGGACGAAAAATACAACCAGGCCGTGGTGCTCGCCGAAATACTGAAGCGAGGCCTGCCTCGTACTAAGCCTGAATCCACCGTTTCAAAGTCAAGATGACCAGATCGGGGCGAAGAGGGGCCCGTGAGGCGGCGATCGACCTCCTGGTTGGTGGCCGACCGGCCAGATGACGCGCTCTTCAATTGATCCTGCGTTCATTCGACCCGAATCCGGGCAGGGGTGATCACCTGCCGCGCAAGTGAAGCTCATCGATCTCGGGATGGCGGATCAGGCCAGAGTTGGCAATGCCCTGATCCGACTGAGGGCCTCCATGAAGGCGATCCGCCAGGGCCAGCGAGCCGGCAGGTGAAGCACCGTCTGCCGGGCCGAGCGGGTGATCCGGCCGGGAACCTGAAGCAGCTTGCGCTGGAAGGTGGGCAGCGTCGCCAAGGTCCTGCCAGGAGATCCGATCACCTGACTGAAGCGGGCGAGGTTATGGGCCACGGCGGCGAACTGGGTCCAGGCCGAGTTGGCCGAGAAGTGCCCGGAGGGAAAGTGAGCCAGAGCCCCGGCCTTGAGGTCCCGGATCGCAAGCTCGATCACCGCGTGCTTTCGGTGTTCGGCTTCAACCACCCCGATCTCCTCGGTGCGGTTGGTCATGAAGGCGTGGTGGCGCCAGCCCGGCAAGAGCTCCTGCTGGTCAGATAGCTCCCGCACCCGACGAACGATCAGCCGGCGTCCGGAGCAGATGGTCTCAGCGATTTCGGCCAGACCGGGCTCGGGGTAGTCCTCAAGCCTTTGCCAGGCCGATTCCGGGATCTCGGCGATCGCCTCGGGGACCTTGCCCTGCTGGCGGACCCCGATCGAGTAGGAGATGCCTTTCTCCTCCAGTAGCTCGAAGGTCTTCGCTCGCCAAAAACCCGAATCGGCTCGGATCAGGATCTCGCCCGTGGCTCCGGCCCGGCGGACCCTTGGGATCAGCTCTTCGAGGAAGCGCTGGATACCGCGCTGGGTGTTTGCCGAGCCTTCGCGCAGCCGGATCCCGAGGATCTCGCCGGTACCCGCCCGGGTGGCCAGCAGCGGGTGGAGGCCGCGCTCGCCGGTGTAGCCGAAGCCGGCGCCCTGCTTTTGGTAGCCGTGGACCTGACCGACGAAGGAGTCGAGATCGATCGTCAGGCGCTCGCCCTCAACCGGCCCGGCACCTGCCGACCAGGCGCGCCGGAGTAGTTCACCACTGATCGATTCCAACTGGCGGACGTGACCGAAGCTCATACTGCGAAGGAAGGTGCCGAGGGTCGAAGGTGCCAATGCCTTATGGGCAAGGACCGCTTCGGTTGCGCCACTGCGAAGCAGGTCGCAATCATCGATCGAGTCGGCTCCGGCCAGCATCGCGTAGATCAGGGTCATCGCTTTGCGCTCCGGGCGGACGGCACCGGGACGGGATCCGAGGTCGAGCTTTTCGTTGATCAGCTTGGCCAATCCCAGGCGCTCGGCGAGAGTGGCCGGGATGATCAGGCCGGCGTCACTTACGAGCCGGGCATCGTCGAAACAAGGCTTGATCTTCTCAATGCGAACCGGACTCGAATGCTTCACCATTTGGGTGACCTCCTGACTCGGGCCGCGACAGGCGCAATCTGTCGCTATCAAGCCCTTTCAGGAGGTCATTTTGCTAAATGGATTGGATGGAAACGGTGGATTCAGGTTAAGCTGCGCTTCGCGGCCGACGTACCGTAAAACCCGGGCTCGGTCTGGCTGGGCGCTACTTCTGGGCAGCCGATCCGTTCGGTCAGCTGGACTACGTCGACTACTCCTTCGTCAACAGCCACTGGGTTTACTGCGGTGCACCGGTCGGTGGCCTGCCCACCAGACGTTCGACCCCTCCTCTCCTTTTGCAAGGGATATGTGTGCTGCTCCCGCCAAGTATAACGCCACGGTACTCGTCGCAGCTGACTTTCTGTACCGCAGACCGCGGCCGGTGAGCTCGGCTTCAATCGCCTTCGGGGTTCGAAGCAAAGCCGTCGACGTCTTCGAGAGCTTCATCGGAATGGAGAGATCCTTGATGCTTTTGGCTGGCACGATTCCCCTGGCCGCGGCGATCGACGGCGAGGTGACTTGGCGATGACGAGCTCGCAAGTACCCGGACCACAGTGATGAGCGCTTTGGAGTGGTCGATCGCGGAGGCTGCGGCCATGGATCAGCTGCCAGGGATCACCGCCGCTGTCTAACCGCCTTCCTCGACATCCTCGAACGAGGTTGAGCGAGCGAGGGGGACGCCGTCCCTGTCCACGTTCCTCGCCACGGACCCGGAGATCCTCGAACATTCGATCATCCTTCGCACCTAAGGATTCCAGAAACGCGAGTGATCTCTTTTGGAGGAGGACCAGGAGCCTCGTCTTTCGTTGGTCAATGGCCTGTCAGCGCTCTGACCAAATTATGGGGATGACAGGCGATTGGCACGACACGTCTGATAACATTAGAAGTGACTGTTGTCACTTGTGGTGGGTGATTTCCAAATTCTTACATGTGAGGAGCAGGGCATATGTCTGTTAGATCTGGGTTGTCCATCCGTCGGCTGAGTTCGGTCGCGGCAGTCTTGATGCTGGCTTTGTTTGCCATTGGTTCAATCGCAGCAGGAAATGCTGCGGCCGGCAAGCACGGCGGCAAACGGGCCAAGGTGACGATTCAGGTCAGGACCAAGAACCAGGCGGCGCTACTCAAGACCAAGAAGCTGAACCTTAAGATTCGGGCAACCGCCCCGACCATTATGCGGGTGAAGGTCAAGCAGGGTGGCAAGACGAACCGTTTCGCCAACATCGGCGTCCGGTTCAACAAAGCCAAGACAAAACGGATTTCAGTCCCGATGAACAAGCATGGGCGCGAAAAACTCGCCACATGCGGTGTCAAGACAGTCACCGCCATTGCGAAGTACTCCAGGCCCAAGCACGGCAAGAAGAACCACAAGGCCACCCAGGCCAAACGGCTGGAGAAGAAGGACGGCCTCTGCGTGGACCCGTATGTGAAGGTCCCCCTGGGCGACAACCCGCAGAACTGCGACTTCCTCGATACCAGCATCTGCCTGCAGCCCTTCCCGGACGACTACTACACCAAGCCCGATTCTTCGACCGACACGGGACTGCGGCTGAACCTGGCTGCCGACTCAACTCCGGTCAATACCGGCAACGCCCATCCGGATCACATGTCGGTCACCGACATCAACCGGGCTGATGGCTTCAGCCCCGGCAACGAGATCCTGATCAAGATTCCCGGTCTCGATAATCCCGCCGCCTTTGCCAAGAGCGGCCTGGTGCCGCTGAATGACATCGGTGCCTACAAGGATCCGAATCAGGCCGTGGTGCTGATTGACGCCACCACTGGCGAGCGTCAGCCGATCTGGGCCGAACTCGATTCCAACCCGACCACGGTCGACCCGAAGTATGGACCTGACGGGCCGGATCCGAACAGCGATCCGGACTTGATCAGCGCCGGCGGTATCAATCAGAACCCGGGCAATACCGGTCCGGTCAACCTGATCATCCGCCCGGCGAAGAACCTTGCCTCCGGCCACCGTTTCATCATTGCCTTCCGCAACCTCAAAAACGCTGACGGAGAGACGATCCCCGCACCCACCGGATTCGAGGTCTACCGCGACAACGAACCGACCCAGCAGCAGATAGTCGAAAACCGCCGCCCACACATGGAATCGGTGATCAACGACCTGAGCGACAAAGCCGGCATCGGTCGCAGTGACCTCTACATGGCCTGGGACTTCACGGTCGCCTCCGAGAAAAGCCTGACCGGACGCATGACCGAGATCCGCGATGACGCCTTTGCGCGCCTCGGTGACACGAACCTCGCGAATCGCAAGATCGAGGGCAACAGCCCGAACGTCGATGTGCTCGCCTACTGCGACTACAGCGATACGGCCGCGGCATCTTGTGGCAACAACTATCCCGGAACTGGCGACTACGACCCGGACGCCCCGGCCACCTCACCGGTCCCGAACGGGACCACGACACAGCGCACAGTGGTCGGCTACGTCAAGAACGTGCCCTGCTACCTGGACCAGAACGGGTGCCCGCCGGGGTCCAAGTTCAGCTTCGACGCCGACGACAACCTGACCTGGAACGAGTCCTACACGATGGACGTGCCGTTCAGATGCATCATTCCGAAGTCGACAGTCGACACCGGGACAGTCATTCCCGGCGGTACCGGAACCTATGGTCACGGACTGCTCGGCACGCTCAGTCAGATCAACGCGACCGAGCAGATCGCAAACGCGACCAACTCCACCTACTGTGCTGCCAACTTCGATGGCTTCTCGGAGCTTGATCTGTCGACCATCATCGCGTCCCTGGGCGACATGTCCAACTTCAACAAGGCGGTCGACCGGATGCAGCAGGGCTTTCTCAACTTCCTGATGGTCCAGCGCGCCCTGGATCATCCGGATGGTCTGGCGACCGACCCCGCCTTCCAGATGGACCACAACGGCACCACCCCGATCACCCCCGGCCCGGCGATTGACACCTCGCAGGGGGCTGACACCCGCGGCACCTACTTCGGGAGCAGTCAGGGTGGCATCATGGGCGGCGCCGTAACCGCCATCTCACCGGATACCGACCGGGACATCCTCCGGGTTCCGGGCATCAATTACTCGACCCTGCTGCGCCGCAGCGTCGACTCAGACAAGTACTTCAAGCTGCCCGGTCTGGGGCTCTACTCGAACTATCCTGACCTGGCCTCACGGCCGCTGCTGCTCTCCTTGGTACAGCTGCTGTGGGATCGCGGCGAAGGCAACGGATACGCGGAAAACATGACCGACAACCCGCTGGAGAACACACCTCCGCATCATGTGCTGCTGCAGCTGTCGCTCGGTGACCATCAGGTCAGCAACTTCGCGGCCGAAGTCGAGGCCCGCACGATCGGGGTCAAGCGTTACTCCCCGACCCTGGCCCCGTCGCGCACCTGGGACGAAGACTACGAGGCCCTGCCCCCGGTCGATTCATTCCCGACCGATCCGGGTCAGAACTACATGGTCTACTACGACGGTGGCCCGCCCTCGTACCACGGTCATAGCGGCCAAGGCAGTGCTGTGGAACCGCTGCAAAACGTTCCACCACGGCCAGAATGGGGCTACGGCGGTGATCCGCACCATTACCCCGCCGAGGCAGCGGATGCCCTCGAACATGAGCGCACTTTCGTGGCTGACGGCACCCTGGGCGCCTGCACCACCGCGTTGCCTGCGGCTGGCGGGATCTGCACCTCCAACAGCTGGAACGGCATTGACGGACTGTCTCCGTAAATCCTGTCGCGCCACGGCGCACAGTTGACCGACAGAAAGCCGGCCCGAAAGGCCCGGCTTTCGTCTTGCACGGGTACCGTTGCAGCGCACAACTTATCAATCAGTTGACTGACTGTTATCTTGTCAGCGCAATGAGGGGTAGCCGTATCAAACGGACGAAACCGCCCGTTTTCGTCCATTTGATACGGCCTCCCCTACTCGAGATGAAGCGCCCGACAAGAGATACCGGATCCGCTGAGACCCACAGCGGATATGAACGAGATCTCCTACGCTTTTTCACTTGGTCGCTTGACGTCCGAAGCATGGATCCACTTGAGATGGCTCAGGTGGATCTCAAGGCGTATGTCGAGAATCTCGAGCTGCGCTTTCGGGATCGACGACGCGACGACACTTTGCCGCCGTCTCGTCCTTTTACAACCAGGCGATCGCTGAGGGGGCCATCTCCACGTCACCGGTGGAAACATTCCCCTACCGCCGCCGCAGACCCGTCCGGCCAACGCCGACGACAGGATCCGCGACAAGTTCCGAGTCGACCTCGGCCCTGATGCAGACGACGCGACGAGCCTTGTTCTCGCCGCTCGCGACACCGATCCGGGTACCCGGGCGTTGGTCTTGTTGTTGCTCGCAAATGGGCTTCGCGTCTCCGAAGTTTGTGCCCTCCAGGCCAAGGATGTACGCGAGGACCGTCGCGGCATGTACGTCAAGGTGCTCGGGAAGGGCAAGAAGGTCGAAGAGGTGGCGCTGGCCAGCGAGCCGGCTGAGGCCGTTGAGAAGGCGATTGCTGGTCGAAAACGCGGAGCTCTTTGTCTCCGCAAAAAGAAGGACGGTCGGCTTGTGCACTATGACCGTCACTCGGCAAGAAGATCCCTGATTGAGCTGGCCTCAGAAGCCGGAGTCCAACCTGCTGTCTGGCCACACCGATTGCGCCACAGCTTCGTCTCTCTGGCGATCGACGGGGGTGTGCCGATCGAGATGGTCAGTCGTCACGCCCGGCATTCGAGCGTCGAGACAACGATGAGGTATGCCCGTACCTTGGGCGACCACGACGAGCACTCGACCCATACCGTGATGGAGGCAATTGGTGCCGGCGAAAAGGTGCGGGCACCCAGACGCGGCTGACCGAGGTCGGGATGAGGGTCGTTTATCTGTGGCCCTGCTGTGTCAAGGCCGGTCGCCATAGTTTCGTTCAGAGAGGCAGGATCGCCTCGGTTCCCGATACAAACTTGTTTCGCCCAGCGACATGAAACCGAGGTTCCCTTGGGCGCGAGTCCTGGACAGGCGACAACTGGGAGAACGCCGTCAAATACAAGAGACCGGACAATGAGCATGGCAACGATCAAGAATTAATGCCGGGGCACGATCAGTGCTGGTTTGGCACGCGATCGGTTGCTTGAAATACGAACGGAATCTTAAGATAATGCTAAGATACGTTTGTAGTTATCTTCTCTCCTCCATTGAACGACCGCCCCACCGGGACGGTCGTTCGTCTGATCGATCGAGTGCGAATACTGTCGACTTAAAGGGAACAACCGCTGCTAACGCGTCAAGGGAGAGCGCAAGGTGAACCGACTCTTAGCCTGAATCCACCGAAACCAAGTTCGATATGAGTCCCGGCACCCGAATCGGTGTTCAACGAACCGATTCAAGGCCAATCGATCACGGCGGGGCCTGATTCCGCGGCACCGGAGCTCGGCGGTTGTCCCTTGAGCCCAAAT